>JBCCBL010000041.1:0-13177 GCA_039034055.1 Verrucomicrobiota bacterium
GAGAACCTGGGAATCGATTTTTACCCACGATTTTTATCGTTACCAGACGCGCCTCTATGATCGCATGGGTGACATCATCACCCTCATCACCGGTCCCTCCGGAACCGGTAAAGAACTCATCGCGCGAGCAATCGGCTTATCACGGTTCATTCCCTTCGACCCTTCATCAGCGCTCTTTGAGGATGATTTTCTCGTTTCCTTCTTCCCTTTGAACCTCAGCGCCCTATCGGAAACCCTGATCGAATCGGAATTGTTCGGTCACCGCAAAGGCGCATTCACCGGGGCCCAAGCAGAGAAAAAGGGCTACTTCGAGAGCTGCGGAATTCATGGCACCGTCTTTCTCGATGAGATCGGCGAAACCAATACCAGCATCCAAGTCAAACTCCTCCGCGTCCTACAAACCCGCCAATTCCAGAGACTCGGGGGCACTGAGACCCTTAAATTCAAAGGCAAGGTCATCACCGCGACCAACCGGAATTTAGAGAGGGAGATCAAAAATGGAAATTTTCGAGAAGACTTCTTCTTTCGCATCTGCTCGGACCAGCTCGAAACTTCCGGGCTGCGCGAAATTATTGAAGAAAATCCAAACGAACTTCCTCTACTGGTCGGCTTTATCTCAAAACGCTTACTCGGTGAAGGGTCGGTCAGTGAGCAACTCACAGCCGAAGTGGTTGAATGGATTCGCCAGGAGGTCCCAACGACCTACACCTGGCCCGGCAACTTCCGGGAACTTGAGCAATGCGTTCGGAACATCATGGTTCATGGCGACTATCAGATAAAAAAGGAACTCGTATTTTCCGGCACCGTCAAAGGCCAACCCGATTTGCCCGAATACCTAGAAGACTTCCTCAAAGGAAACCTCTCCTACGAAGCACTACTCCACCACTATTTTAAAATATCGGTGAATCGAGAAGGAGGCTACGCACAGTCGGCACGGGCGATAGGAATCGACCAAAGGACGGTAAAAAAATACTACGAACTGAAGCTCAATCGTTAGCAATGCTCACCGCCTCGAAGACCGCGAAAGCAGTATTGACAGAACGAATCATCTCCGATTTTTTCAGAGGTTTTTAGATTTTCCCAACCAAGTCAGTTACCATGTCTCAGCATAACAGTTTCAACGTAGGAGCTTCCAATTCCGGCTCCAAGCGCACCGTCCTTAAACGCTTCGAACGTGTCACTCTGCTCAAGAAGCGAGGACAGTGGAAAGACGGCGATCGCGTTGTAGGCCTCAAAAAAACGAAGCCTGACGTTTAAGCCCAACTATTTAATCATCAAAAAAGCTCCTTCAATCGAAGGAGCTTTTTTTTGGGCCTACCCAAAAAGAAAACCAATCGACTATGCGGCAATCGCCTGCATCGCACCACGCAAACGCTTCACAGCCTGAGTGTGGATCTGGCAGATACGCGCTTCGCTTACCTTATAAATTTCTGCAATTTCCGAAAGGCGCATATTTTTAAAGTAATACATCCTCAAAATATCTTGGTAACGCTCTGGTAAACGCTCGATATGCTGCTGCATGATGACCAAAAGTTCTTTCTTTTCAGCCTCTTCACTGCTAATCGGCTGACGTTCATCCGGTATCGCATCGTGTAAATCCACGTCCGATTCGGATTTTTGCGATACCGTGGTTTGAGCGTCTAGGGAGAAAAATTTCAGCTGAGCGATCTGCCGCTGCACGCGGCGAAAAGTCTTGGTGTCCATTCCGAGAGCTTCGCGTAATTCGAGATCATTCGGCACACGACCGAGCTGTTGCTCAAGTTCAGCTACGGTGCGTTGGACCTCACGAGCACGTTTACGCGCGGTCCGAGGCATCCAATCCATCCGGCGCAACTCGTCTAAAACCGACCCTCGAATTCGAACTGCTGCGTAGACCTCAAAAGTTCGGCCGTGACTCTCATCAAAACGCTTTGCAGCTTCGATAAGTCCCATGACCCCGAGGCTGTGCATCTCCTCCACGTCAGCGTGAGAGGGAAATTGCATGCACATCGATTGCACAATCGTGCGCACCATCGGGAGGTGTTTTTCAACGAGAGCACTCGCTTTTGTTGAGAGTTGAATTTTAACAGGTTCTTGAGTCGGGCAGGCTGTATCAGAATACATAAGATAATGGATGATTAATTGGTTTCCCGCCTCTAAAAACATTCATCATGCCCAAGCTTTTAACTATTTCATAAACATCTGTTATGCATGTACTTAAAAATCATAAATAATTTTTTAGCATTAATTTCACACCATTAACTCTGGATCGATATTACTGAGATTCTTTATGAAAATGCAATTGCATTGTTTTCGCATTGTTTTACCACATCAATTAACTGCGGGAAAAATCGTTCGTATTGAAGCTGGACGGGATCCCCGTAGATTTTAATTTTCACCTTAGCATGAAGCCAAATACCCCAAATAAAAGAGTCACCGATGGATTTACCCTTATCGAACTCCTCACTGTGATAGCCATTATTTCAATTTTGGCAGCAATCCTCATCCCTGCAGTGGGAGTCGCGACGGATCAAGTGAAAGGTGCGCAAACGAGAAGTTTCTTCAACCAAATTGCTACCGCAATCAACGAGTTTAAAAACGTCTATGGTTATTACCCAACTTTCGGTGGAAACCGTAGCGCGATCGGAAACGACACGCTCTTTGTTCTCGAAAATAGCCAGGATACCGATCATCTCCTTAAAACCTTGGCTGGGCGGGATTACAATGGTATTGAGCTGTCACAAAGTGATGCTGCGATTTACAACCCAAAGCGGCGTCAGTTCATGACTTTCGTGCAAAACAATTTTGCAACTGACGCTAGCACCGGAAATGTCTCTGACCAGATCGGAGACGCCTTTGGGAATACCAATATTGTCATCATCATGGACAACAATAAGGACGGGATTTTACCGAGTTCTGCGTTTGCAACTGCGGTTTCCTTAGCCGATGCGTCTGTCTCTGCGATAACTCCAGAAGTCTCCGGCAATGTTTACGCCACAGTGGCCATTTACTCGGCTGGAAACGGAGAAATTATTGCGACCTGGGAGTAGACTCCGGTCTGTGACGGACGGATTCTCGTCTACAGACCTTACTCAAGCGTCCCTGCGGAGAAGACTCTCGGTGTAATCTCAGCGACCAAGCGTCCCTTTTAGACCTCTTCGCAGTGAAATTGATAGTTTGTGGTGCATACTACCTTGGACTATCAAAATGAACGAGAATCGGTATTACACTTCAGGCAAGCGAGTACATCCACTCACCTTTCCTGCAGGAACAAAAAAAGCCCAGTCTGATGACTGAGCTTTTGAGGAATTGTAGAGCCTATTTCTTTTTGATCTCCTTATGAAGGGTATGACGCTTGAGATGTGGATTGTATTTCTTCTTTTCCACCTTCTCGGTCTGCAACTTTGGGTTGCGTGAAGACATGTAGCGTGAAACAGGCTTGTTTTCTTTGCGTGCTTCGGAGCACTCTAAAATGACGACTTCTCTTGGCATATTCCGTGGGAGTTAAAAAAGGGCAGGATAGAATATCAGACCATGAGGGCAGACAAGCTTTTTCTATCTCGGCTAGGAACTGAAGCGGAATTCGGTCACATCTCCGTCCTGAAACACGTAATCCTTTCCCTCTAGCCTTAGTCTACCGGCGTCTCGTGCTCCCGCTCGACTGCCGGCGGCAATCAAGTCCTCATAGGCGACCACCTCTGCTTTGATGAATCCAGCTTCAAAATCGGTATGGATCACCCCGGCACATTGGGGTGCCGTCATCCCTCTTTTAAAGGTCCAGGCACGGGCCTCTTTTTCTCCAGCAGTGAAGTAGCTCGCCAAACCCAAAAGATCGTAGGAAGCTCGAATCAATTGAGATACGCCTGAATCCTCAATACCCAGATCGCTCAGGTATTCCGAGGCTTCCTCGTCGGAAAAGTCGACCAACTCCTCTTCGACACAGGCCGAAATAATGCAGGAATGCGCGCCATGATGCTCAGCCGCATAAGCTCTTACCTTACTGACATATTCATTTGATTCGGAATCCGCCAAATCCTCTTCTGCAACATTGCAGGCAAAGAGGGTCGGCTTTGCCGAAAGGAGAAAGATACGCTTCAACACTGCCTGCTCGTCTTCATCCATCTCGAGCGTGAGTGCTGGCTTCATTTCGTTCAGGTGCGGAAGCAAGCGCTCCATCAACGTGATTGCGGCAAGGATCTCCTTGTCACCGCTACGTGCCTTCTTCTTACCTTTTTCAATCTGGCTCTCGATAGAAGCAATATCTGCAAGGATCAATTCGGTGGTGATGATCTCGATATCGCGGATCGGATCAACGCCTCCCATGGTATGAATCACATCCTCATCATCAAAACAACGCACCACATGGACAATGGCATCAACCTCTCGAATGTTCGCCAGAAATTTGTTTCCGAGGCCCTCCCCTTTTGACGCTCCGGCAACCAGGCCCGCGATATCGACGAACTCCATCGCCGCCGGAATGATGGTCGACGTCTTGGCCAACGCTGCAAGCGGCTGCAATCGCGAATCGGGGACTTGAACGACTCCCACATTTGGATCAATCGTACAAAATGGATAATTCGCTGATTCCGCTTTGCGCGTCTTTGTGAGTGCGTTAAACAGCGTACTCTTACCGACATTGGGCAGTCCTACAATTCCAGCCTGAAGCATAAGCGACGGAGGCTGATAAAGCCTGCCAAAAGGTCAACCTTCAAGCGGGGACGCTATCACTGGAAAAATCCGCAATCTTCAAGCCGTTCTGAGTCGAGAGCATTCGCGACCACTCCAAAACTCGAAACATACCAGCGAATGGGTGCCTCCAAGCGTCCCTTCCAAAACGATCTCACTGAGCTACTCAGATAATAAGCGGTCACCAAGTGCCACTCTCCATCCACGCAATCTAATGGAATCGTCCAGGTTGCCTGGCATTCCTGCAGCGAAAAAAGTGAGCTATTCATCGGTTCCAGATCGCCTCCCTGAAAGATATCGATGGATTCCGAAACGGCCAAATGCTGCATCAATTGATGCTCATCGACACCCTCTGAATCAGCCTGAAGCGCGGTGAGCAACGAATGCTCAATCCCGAAAAACTCCCGCGGCATTTCGACTATGAATTCCAGGGCTCTATCAATATCGGGATAGGTGATCAGGCCCAGTTCGGCGAGACCGGCCCCAAACGTGCGATGACTCTGCAGCGCTAATGGAAAAACTTCAGAACTTAGGATGGTGGGCATCGCATTACAAGACGGTCCCAAGCCGATCAACCTAACTCAATCCGCGACTTTTAATGACAAAAATCCCAAAGCGCCTGTTTTAACTCTGGAATGCCCTCCTCGCTGAGACAGGAAATCGGGTAAATTGGAACCTTGCGCCGTGAGCTTTTCAATCGACGGAGATTGGCGAAAGCCTTGGGCTCATCAATTTTATTTGCCGCAATCGCCCACTGCTTCTCAGTGAGGGCTTTGTTGAAGAGTCCCAGTTCCTTCCGTAGCTGGGACACATCGGCCAGTGGATCTCGCCCATCAGAACCTTCCATATCCACCATAAAGAGGAGCATTTTGCAGCGTTCGATATGCTTGAGAAAACGATGCCCCAGGCCTCGATTTTGATGCGCTCCTTCGACCAGTCCGGGGATATCCGCCATCTTCAATTTCGCATAGTAATCCGGATACTCAATCGTGCCGATACTGGGATGCAGGGTCGTAAATGGGTAATGCCCCACTTTGGGCCGCGCTTGCGTAATCAGGCCAATAAACGAACTCTTTCCGGCATTCGGAAAACCCACTAACCCGATATCTGCGATGGACTTCAGTTCCATCAAAAAATCGCCTTCTTTGCCATCCTCTCCAGGAGTCGTCTGCCGTGGAGCCTGATTTGTCGGCGACTTAAAATGAATATTGCCCATGCCTCCGGTGCCCCCTTTGAGGAAGACACGCTCCTGGCTGTGCTCATTAAACTCTGCGAGGACTTGAGCGCCTTCCAATCGGCTGATCACCGTCCCGATAGGCACCCGAAGGACCAGGTTTGGAGCCCCCTTTCCATGTTGCTGCTTACCCCGTCCTGGTTCCCCATTTTTCGCTTTCCAAATTGGTTTGAAATGAAAGTCACGCAGATCGCTTACATTCTCATCGCAACGGATTACAATATCGCCGCCCCGTCCGCCGTCACCTCCGTCAGGCCCCCCTTTAGGAACGTATTTAGCGCGGTGCATGGCGGCAGATCCATCGCCCCCATCTCCCGATTTCAGAAAAACCTTTACCTCATCGTAAAACATCTCAGGGGGTCCGTCTTCGCTCCGCAATAGTCCGCTCGCTCCGCTCTTCCTCCAGCAGGATCTTATACTCCATGGAATCGCGAAGAGCTTGCCAGCTCGCATCGATAATATTGTCACTCGCTCCAACCGTCCCCCAAGTCTCCTCGTCATCAGTCGACTCAATCAAAACCCGCGTGATCGCATCAGTGCCCAGGGCATCGTCAAGCAGGCGAACTTTGAAGTCGGTTAACGAGACCTGATCAATAAACGGAAACGATTCGGCGAGTGCTTTTCGAAGCGCTTGATCGAGAGCAGAGACCGGTCCATGCGCCTCGGCAACGGTATGGTACTCTTTGCCCTGTATGCTCACCCGCACCGTGGCCTCCGAGACGGTCCGGTCCAGAGCGATCTGCCGGCCAACCGTTGAACGAAATTGTATGAGTTGAAACGACGGCTGCCGGTTCTTTAAGAATCGATGAATGAGCAATTTGAAAGACGCATCGGCTGCTTCGTATTCATAGCCTCGATACTCGCGATCCTTCAATTCTTCGAGAAAATCCTTCAGCACATCCGATTTATCTAGCTCGATCCCAAGCTCCTTCGCCTTAAGCAACAGGCTTGAACGCCCCGACATATCGGAGACCAAGAATCGCGTGCTGTTTCCTACGCGCTCCGGTTCCATGTGCTCGTAGCTGGATTTGACTTTGCCCACCGCGTCTGCGTGAACGCCACCTTTGTGAGCAAATGCGCCACTCCCGACAAAAGCCGCTCGGGGATCGGGGCGCAAATTTGCAGTCTCATCGATAAATACCGAGAGATCGCGAAGTTTCGGCATATTCGCAGAACTTGACAGGGAGAGGCCCATCTTTTCCGAAAGGTTCGGGATAATGGAAGTCAAATTCGCATTTCCATTTCGTTCACCAAAACCATTCATCGTGCCCTGCACCATACGCGCGCCGACCTCCACGCCGGCCAGCGATAGGGCTACCCCCATGCCGCAGTCATTATGACAATGCATGCCGACCCGGACCTTCGGAAATCTCTGAACGACGCGAGACACGATATCTTGCAATTCCTTCAACATCATTCCGCCGTTGGTATCACAGAGGGTCAGAGTCGAAGCCCCTCCGTTTACCGCAGCCTCCAGGGTCTTGAGGGCATATTCGCGGTTATTTTTATAGCCGTCAAAAAAGTGCTCAGCGTCGTAGATGACCTCACGCCCTTGGCTGACCAAACACTCAACCGAGTCTTCGATCATTCGAAGGTTCTCCTCCGCAGTTGTTCGCAAAATCTCCTCAATATGCAGCAACCAGGTCTTGCCAAAAATGGTGACTGTGGGGGTTTCCGCATCAATCAAAAGCGCAATTTGGGCATCTTCGGATGCGCGCACCCCGGCGCGACACGTGCTGCCGAAGGCCACGATTTTTGAATGGATCCACGTGCGCTGCTTCGCCTCTTCAAAGAACGCGACATCCCGAGGATTCGAGCCGGGCCAACCACCCTCAATGTAATCCACTCCAAATTGATCCAAACGCTCCGCGATCCGAATCTTCGCAGAAACTGGAAATGACACCCCTTCTCCTTGGGTGCCATCGCGCAAAGTCGTGTCGTAGATAAGGATGGAATCTGAACTCATTGGAATAGACGAAACCCTCGACCCTACACCTTTGAATCGAAGCGTAAAGCGTTAAAGTCTGGGGTCGCAGCCCCAGGAGTGAGCCTCGCGATCTTAACTTTTCAGCAAGCCTTCATCCAGTCCACCTAGTTCCAACACTCGCAAGAGATGATCCCAATCAACGGGTTGAATCGATAAACGCTGCCCCCGTTTGGCGACCAACATACCATCAAGCTGGGGATCCTCTTTGAGCAGATTCAGTGAGACATAATTGGGAAACTCGGCCACGTATTTCACGTCGACAAGCAGCCATCGCGGGTTGTCGGGATCGGACTTGGGGTCGAAATATTTGCTCTTCTTATCGAAGGCCAAAAGGTCCGGTTTCGGCCCACTGGAAACCTTCGCCAAACCCGCAACGCCGGGGGGATTCGTATTAGAATGATAAAACAATACCGGATCTCCCAACTTCATGGAGTCTCGCATAAAATTACGCGCTTGATAGTTGCGGACCCCATCCCAGGGCTCCGTCTGTCGGGGGCGCGACTTGAGATCCTGCAATGAGAATACATCGGGTTCCGACTTCATCAACCATGCTTGTTTCGCCATAGGCCATCTAGCGTCGAAGGATCTTTCACAAAGACAAATCAAAATACAAAAAAGCCCGAGGCGATGGTCGGCTCGGGCTCAGGAATTCTCTAGAGAAATTCATTTAGTGAGCATGGTCGTGGTCGAGATACAAGGCCTTGAACGCCGCGACTTTCTCCCCCAAGGCAGTTGCCGCAGCCGGATCTGCCTGTTGCTTGGCTTTCATTGAGAAGACGATAATATGATGCAGGAGTTCGATTTTTTCTCCATAATGATCTGCTCCGGGCTTGATGCGCTGCGCTAAAAAGTAGTTGGCAGTCTCATCAATAATCTTCGCGGCATGCGACTCTTTGTTAGTCGTCCAGCGGACAACCTGCTGAAGATCCTGTGCACTCAGTGAATCTTTCGACGCATAAGTCAGCAATTCCTTGGAAGCTTTCGCGATGGTTTCGACGTGCTGTTCCAGCTCACCGAATTTGAGTTCATCCCCATAAATACCACAGGGCACTTGGCAATGGGCATCGAGCGTCTTCGAAACCGAAAATAAAGTGAGGAGGGCTAGGACGATCTGGATGGTTCTCATAGTAACTGTAGAATTCGTAGATTGCTTTAGATGATTGTAAAAATCTCCACCGAATGCAGAAATTACCCCCCAGCAGCAGATGCGATGCGCGATCTGCCATTTATTTGAGGCCTACCGAAAAATCCCAATCTTGGGCTTGTGTTCTGCAGGATCCTCGATTGGGTCAGCCCACTCTAATCAATCTTCCCATGAAATTCCAAACCCGCCTCACTCGCTTATTCTGTCTGATAGCCCTGTTCACCGGCCTGCGAGCCGACGAAGTCATCACCCACGATGGTTCCAAGCTTGTCGGAACCATCTCAGGAATTACCGACGGAGTCCTTACCCTAGAAACTGAATTTGCCGGAACGCTCGCGATTCCTATGGATCAAGTGGACACATTCCGCGCTGAGGATCCTTTAACCGTTCGCCTCGAATCCGGTGAGACCATGACCGGCACGGTATCCGTTGATGAAAGCGAGTCGGTCGAAGTGATCGGCACTGCGGGCTCTCTGAAAGCCCCTAAAAACGAAATCCGCCTTACCTGGCTGCCTGGCCAACAAGATCCTGACATCGCCGCCCTCCAACGCAATTGGGAGTACCGTGCGGCATTGGATGTCACGGGCAGTTCGGGTAACACCGAAAAATCGAGCGCGCGGATAAGCCTAGAAGCCGAACTCGTTGGCCCGGATGATCGCCTAAAGCTCTCTGCACAGCACGAAAGTGGCGAAAATGATGGAGAGACGACCGCTCGAGAAACCAAGGTTGGCGCACGATACACAAATTTTGTATCCGAAAAATGGGGCTGGTTTACCCGTGTTTCTTTTGAGAACGACAAGTTCGAAGATTTAGACCTACGCGTCCTAGGATCGGGCGGTATATCATATCGTGTCTTTGACAAAGAACATCATTACCTGGCCACCAGTGCGGGTCTTGCATATCAATATTCTGATTTCTCGACAGGGGAATCAGAGGATCTCATCGGTCTAGATTTGGGCCTCATCCACCATTACGAATTCGAGAACCTGGTCGTCACCGAAACCGAAATTTCATACATTCCATCATTTGAAGACCCCGCCGATTTCAGACTCGAGCATAGCAGCTGGGTTCAAGTACCCATCTCCGGTGGAGGCCAGTGGAACATCCGGGCTGGTATCGAAAATACTTATGTTTCCGAGCCGGAACCCGGTGTTGATGAGCTGGACACTCTCTATTTCACAAGCCTCGTATTCACTTGGAATTAAACCGAGGCTCCATCCACTTCCTGCTCAACAAATGCGGTAATGTCCTCCATATCCGGAGGTACTGTAGAGAGCGCTTCTTCCGTAGTGGTCACCCCCTCCTTGACCTTAAGCATACTATCCTGATGAAGCGTTCTCATCCCATTTCTCATGGCAATCTCCTTCAGTCTTGCCGCTTCCAACCCATCATTAATGCCTTTCACCAGCTCCTCTGAAGTAGGCATCAGCTCGTGGATACCGACCCGGCCCTTGTAAGGGGGCCCCATCGGATTATCCTCGGGTCCCGCGCCAAAGACGGCTCCGGTGTATCCGATCGCACGTTTGATTATCTCAAGCTCGTTACCTTCGGGCTGATATTGGACTTTGGTGTTTTTATTTACACGCCGCATCAAACGCTGGGCGCAGACGCATACCAGCGATGCAGAGATCATGAATGGCTCGACCCCCATTTCAGTGAGTCGGGCCACCGTCGAAGGTGCATCATTGGTGTGCAATGTCGAAAATAACATATGCCCGGTCAGCGCAGCCTCAACCGCAATACCTGCAGTCTCTGTATCACGAATCTCTCCCACCAAAATAATATCCGGATCTTGACGCAAAAAAGACCGTAAAGCCGCCGCAAAAGTAAGCCCGATCTTGCGATTCATTTGCATCTGGGCCAACCCCGGGAGCGTGTATTCAATAGGATCTTCCGCTGTCCGGATACACAAATCCGGTGTATTGATTTCGTTGAGTGCCGAGTAGAGTGTCATCGATTTTCCAGAACCCGTCGGACCACAGTGCAAGATCATGCCATATGGACGCTGAATGAGTTCGCGATACATCTCCAGATTTTCCTCTGAAAACCCAAGCATCGGAAGCGGCAGCGTCGACTTTTGCTTGTCAAGAATCCGCATTACCGCTCCTTCCCCATGATTCAGAGGGCTAGTAGACACCCGCAGATCCACATCGATAGCCTTCCGGGTATATTGCTTGAACACAATACGGCCATCTTGTGGTAGGCGTTTTTCGGCGATATCGAGGTCCGACATCACCTTCAGTCGAGCCATCAAAGCTCCCGATACCTTTGATGGTATGCGTAGTTTTTCCTGCAATACACCATCAACGCGGACGCGAATGCGTGTGTCTTTTTCAAAAGGATCAATGTGGATGTCAGATCCACCGGAATAATATGCGTCTTCTATGATTCGATTCGCAAGTTGAATGACCGGTGCGGATTCTTCATCCCCCATCGATTCTTCCAAATCTTCATTCTCCTCAAAATCTGCCCCAAGAGCATCTACAACATCGGTGAAGTCTGCATTTTGCGGCACCTCCTCTTTTTTCTCAAGCTTCGCGTTGATATCACGCTCCAGAGCCAACAGTACACTCACTTTAAGACCCGTTATCTCGTGAATCCTCTGATTCAGCTGAGGGTTGAAGGGATTTGAAACCGCGACTACATAGTAGTCTTCGACGATACCGATGGGAAGAACGTGATTTTCAATACAAAACTCATGATCAAACTTCTCGAATGTGCGCTCGTCTACTTGATATTTCGCGGCATTAAACGGAGTCAGGTTGAACGCTCTTCCTTTGGCAACCAGGAGGTAGAATTCCTTTATCTTATACTGCTCAATGAGCATTTTATCCACCTGGTCGCCGGAGAGTTCTTCCTCGATATTGAGGATAGTCTCCGCATTTTCCTCAGAGAGTTTCCCCAGCTCCGTCAGCTTTTGAATAATCTTGGCTTGGATTCTAGCGAGTGCCATAGCTTATTGAATAATTCCGTATATTTTAAAGATGTGAACGGGGCCAGTCGCTACGCCCCGGAAGCCTCAGACTCTGCAGCACGCGCCTCTCCAAACATCTGCAAGCGTTCCTCAATCTGAGCAAACGGGGCAATAAACCACACGATCATTTCCCCATAAAGGCCCCTCCAATATTCCCTGACCGGCCGGCTGAGGTAACAACTTGTAGCAATAAATACAATATCGTCCACTTTATCGACCGGAATTGAACGCGTCGCAAAGCAGGCCCCAACATCAATATCTTCCCAATCTCCAGGAACGAAACCAATGCGCTCAAGCGAACAGGCAGAGAGCCCATGATTCTCAATCTGCTCCTCTATAAGATCACCCTCTTTCAAATCCTTGGTCTCTGCCAACAAAATACGCAGCAGGCTCGCATCTTTGCTTTCACTGGCATGCAAGGCATCTAGAAACTTTTCATTGGCTGTTTCCAATGCTTCGTAAGTAATCAAACCCAATTCTACAAGTTGCGAGCCCAACATTCGGTTGGCCTTTACGAGGAGTGCGTGCGATGAATTCATTGGGTAATAAGTTGAGAAGATTTCTATCTACCTACCCTTTAAAGAAGGTTGATGAATACGGTCAATATCGGCGGACATGCACAATACATGAGGTATAGTTATCAATTCAAAACGACCACTGATCGTAGCAATAGCAAATCGATTCTCAAATACAGTTAAAGTGACTTAGCGTTTTTCCGACTCTTTTCGGTGAGCATCGTTGACCCAATTTGAACCTCCACAAAGACACCTTATGAAAAAAGTTTTGGTAGCTGATGACCACGGAATCAATATCGAGCTTGCGATAGCAGTTCTTGAAACGATGGGCTACACTGGAACATCGGCGAAAAACGGCCTCGAAGCGATTGAAAAAGCCCGCTCGGAAAAACCCGAGCTGATCCTTCTTGACTACACCATGCCGGTTCTCAATGGAGTCGAGGCTTGCCGACAAATCCGCGAAATCGAAGGTATGGATACCATCCCCATTTTTTTCTTATCTGGCAATGACGAGCTAAAAGACCGCCAGGCGGCTCTCCGCGCCGGTGCTGACGATTTTCTGTCAAAACCCTTCAATGAGCAGACTTTGAAGGAGGCACTCTGGGTCTACGAAAATACCAAGAAAAACTCTGTCTCCCGGGCCTCGTAGCCCAAAGCC
>JBCCBL010000042.1:0-13155 GCA_039034055.1 Verrucomicrobiota bacterium
AGCTACTGAATCCTTCCAGTACTCTACGGATTCGGCGCCTTTGATCTTACCGATCTCCTTACCCTCCTGGTTCCGGCAGGATTGTTTGCAACCGTTCGCGGGTTATGGTGGTGAGTCCAATACTTCGTATCGTAATCGAATTGAGAAATGTTGAAGACCTCGTTCTCCGTTTCGACATTACCATGCTCGGTCGTGCCAATATAAACGCCGATACGGCTCTTGTCCAAAGAATCAAAATCTAAGCCACTATTAGCGACCGCCTCATGGCAACAGTAAATCGAGATGCTTCCAGCACGCGTCCCGATCCGAATCTCCTTGCGCGTCTGATGTTTGCGTGCATCGAAGTCGCACATCCCAGCCGGGACCTTACCCATGTATCGCATATCAATCATCTGCACCCCGCTGTTGCCTTCCAAAAGATTCTTGCGGAAAGTGGCTAGATCATTCCCAAGCGGGGAAGTCAGGCCCAGTCCAGTGATTACTATGCGGCTCAATTCCATATATACGAAACGGGAAAGACCATCATTTTCGCAAGCGCTGTCAACGGTGAAGGCGCGATTTCATCCTAAATGAAACGGCAGATATCGCTGCTAATTTGCGTAAATTCTTCAAAAATCTCTCTATCGATTTACTTCCCAAAATGCCGGTAATCTGTGGTTTTAGAAAATTACCGTCACTAAAGCTTGGATTTTTAACCACGATGCCCTTTATGCATCCGTTATGAAAGTCTTAGTCGTCGGAGGAGCTGGATATATCGGAAGCCATTGCGTGCGAGCGCTCCAAGCCGCCGGGCATACCCCGGTCGTGCTAGACAATTTGGTATACGGTCACCGATCCGCTGTTTCCAATGAAATTCCTTTCTACGAGGTCGATCTGGGTAACCAGGCTGCCGTCTCAGAGATCCTGAAAAAAGAAGACATTGAAGTGGTCATGCACTTCGCAGCCTACGCATACGTAGGTGAGTCGGTGACCGAACCTTACAAATATTACGACAACAATGTGATCGCCACGCATCGACTGCTAAAGGCGATGATCGATTGCGATGTCAAAAAATTTGTCTTCTCGTCTACCTGCGCAACCTACGGAGTACCCGACACGCTCCCGATCACCGAAAACACGCCACAAAGCCCGATTAATCCCTACGGCCAAACCAAACTAGACATTGAAAATGCCCTTAAGGCCTATGCTCGCGCATATGGCTTAAACTTCGCAGCGTTCCGCTATTTCAACGCTTCGGGAGCCGACGAGAGCGGGGAAATCGGAGAGCACCACGATCCCGAGACCCACCTCATCCCTTTAATTTTCGACGCTGCAACCGGTCGCCGCAAAAATATCGCAATCTTCGGGACAGATTACCCGACACCCGATGGCACCTGCCAACGCGACTACATTCACGTGAGCGACCTAGCACGCGCTCACATCGCTGCATTTGAAAAATTCGGAGAGCCAGGAACCGGTCTATTCTACAATTTGGGGACTGGCACCCCCTTCTCCGTTCGCGAGGTCATCGCAGCGGTCGAAAAAGTGACCGGCCTGAAAGTCCCCGTAGTCGAAGAAGGTCGCCGCGCGGGAGATCCTCCTGCCCTCTACGCCGACAACACCAAGGCTGTCACCGAACTTGGCTGGCAGATTCAATATCCCACCGTCGAGAGCATCGTAGAGACCGCGTGGCGCTGGCACGAAGGCAATCCCGACGGGTATGCGGACTGATTCTAAAGCCACGCTGGGGATCTAGAAGCCACCCACTCAATTCGTAAGCTTTCTAGACACACTGAATAATTCCGAAAATCCCAGCGCCCGGGTAGCTCCTAGAGCCCATTGCATAAATACCGTCGCACGGGCAGTTTTTTGCAATGTGCTCTAAGCTCACGCTCCAGCGATGATCGACGCCATCTGAGCCGTAATCTGATCAATCGCCGCAGCCAAGGTGTCGAATGACTCCACACCTGCCCAATTAGCACTCACTTCAGCTACCCCTTGCTTTCCAGGTTCATCCTTCCACATATAGGAAAACTTGCAGCTCACTTCAGATTGATCAGCGACGAAGGACAAGACATCCACCTTCACGCTTGCATCACTGGCTAAACCCATCGAAAGCGCCCGGACATTCAGATCCAAGGTTCGCTCAAAGGCACGCTCAAAAGGCTCCATCCAACGTGCTTCATCAAAAAGGAAGACTCTGTTTTGCCCTTCAGTTATCATCAACTTGCCGCCATGGACGTCATCTGGAAAACGTACGCTCACTACCTGCTCTAATGGCATTTCAGCCAGACTCTGCGCGGAACGCGCTTCCAGATGCGTCGCAGAGAGCCGGTAATACGCAGTTTGGTCGACCACGGGCTTCAGAATACTACAACCCACAAAGGTCGCTGCTATGGAAGTAACGATCAAGAGTCTACAAAGATGGATGCTATGATTCATTCCCACGCTGTTTAATCCCTAGTTTACGGATCGCCCATTGATCAGAGCGTTCGGGTTATTTTCAATGAAAACGGCCAGGTCCTTGATTGCCCGTAGCGTCGACTGAGCTTCCGCAATACTGGCCTCCAAATCCTGATACAAATTCGAATTCGGAGACACCACCTCATTCACGGTATCGAGAGTCTCCGAAGCCTTCTTGAAAGTTTCCTCGAGTGACGCCACGGCCTGATTGACATCTGCCATCAGAACTGGAAGCGCATCATTCAAATTATCGGAAACCGATTGAATCGACACAATCGTGGCGTCTAAATTTTCGACAACATTTCCGATTTTATCGCTATCGACGATCGCTTCCAATTCAGTCAAAATACTGACCAAGCGCATAGAAAGCTGACGCGTATCGATATCGCGAACACGCATATTTACGGTTGCGACGAGACGATTCATATTCCTCCCTAACTCGGCAAAATCGATATCCCCGATCTTCACAATGGCCTCGGTGGCATTGCGTGTAATCTCCTGCAATTGGGAGGGAATGGTCGGAATCTCCAAAAGTTCTGGAATGTCCTGGTGATAGATAGCAGGAGGCGGGTTATCTTCATAATTCAGTTCAATAAACAGCAATCCGGTTATGAGACTCTCCGTGTTTAGGCGCGCCCGCAAGCCTTGCCGAACCTCTGCGGCCAGGACCTCCGCATCGTCGACAAAGAACGGCGCCCCGAGATCATTCACGATCAGCTCATCATCGAGCCCAATGATCACCGGGATCCCCGCCGATTCAGTTAATTGACTCGGCAACCGAATCAGAATCTCCTCCACAGTCCCAATTGGCACGCCCTTAAACTTCACCCGAGCCCCGACATCCAGACCATTCACGGATTCTTCAAAAAAAAGGACAAAGCGCGGGCTCTCGCGTATTAATTTTGAAGCACCCAAAAAAGAAAGCGTACCTATCAAGAGGACAAAAGCACTCACCACGAATATTCCAATGGTGACTGGGTTAGCACGCTTACTCATAACTTATTGATTTGGACGGATCGATGACGGGTCAATAATATCTTAGGCAATTCACGATTCGCCACGTCTCAAAAAAGCCCCCACGCGCGGGTTCGGAGGTGCATCGCGCATTTCCTTTGGTTCTCCGATTGCACTGATCGTTTTATGTTCCACATCAAGGTAAATCGCCCGATCTCCAATAGCGAAAATACTCGCCAATTCATGGCTCACGATCACCACGGTCGAACCCAATGAGTCACGTAGACGCAGAATCAAATCATCTAATCGATGAGAACTCAAAGGATCCAATCCAGCGGAGGGCTCATCGAAGAACAAAATCTCAGGGTCCATCGCAATCGCCCGTGCTAGCCCCGCACGTTTACGCATTCCTCCACTAATCTCAGAAGGATAGTAGTCTTCGAATCCATTCAACCCCACCAAGGCTAACTTCGTCGAAGCCAGGGCTCGCATATCCCTCGATGACAAATCCGTATACTGCTCCAAAGGCAACATCACATTCTCAGCGAGGGTGAGAGAACTCCACAGTGCGCCCGCTTGGAAGGTCACCCCAAAATTCCTCAACATCTGCTCCCGCTCCTCCACACTCGCATTCACAAAATCCCGACCATTGTAGGCAATACCTCCGGCCGCCGGTTCTTGGATGCCAATCAGATGCCGAAGCAGGGTACTCTTCCCACATCCACTCAGCCCCATGATCACCATTATCTCGGCAGACTTCACTTCAAAATTGAGGTCCTGCATCACCACAAAATCGCCATAGGCCATCTTGAGACCGCTCACTGAAATTTTATCTGTGGGAGACGCATCCATACCCTAAATCCCGAAAGTCGCGGCGATGTAATCGATCAGTGTATTACACGCCACAATCATCGTAATGCTCGTCACCACCGCCGAAGTAGCGGCCTGGCCCACCGAATCGGCACTCTTTCCACTCAGTAAACCGCGGAGGCAACCCGAAGCCGAAACAATCACTCCAAAGAAAACCCCTTTGCCAAGCCCCAACAAAAAGTCCGGCAACCCCACCGCTTCCAAAAAACCCTTGATGAAAATGGGCGCTGATTGATCGAGCATCAAATTGGAGATCATCATACCTGACAAAACCCCGACCAAATCTGCAAAAATTACCAGAAGCGGCATCAACAAAAACAAGGCAAGCATCCTTGGAAAAACGATAAAAACAATCGGACTGATCCCCAGGGTCTCCAGCGCGTCGATCTCCTCGTTCACATTCATACTGCCAATCTCAGCGGCAAACGCAGCCCCGGTCCGACCCGACATGATAATCCCAACCATCAGCGCACCCATCTCTCGCAACATCCCGTAGCCCACCAGATAACTGACGTAATACGATGCACCAAAGCGCACAAGGACCACCACCCCCAAAAATGCAACAATCAGACCGACGAGAAAACTAATCAGCGTTACAATGGGCAAGGCATCTGGCCCTACTTTTTGCATCGTAAGCCAAAAATCACGCCAACGAAACCGAGCGCGCCCCCGCAAAATATCAATCATGCCCAGGAGGCAATCTCCGACAAACTTCAACCAGATATCAGCATCCTTACGCAACTCAATCACCGCATCGCCTACCTGCTCAAACAATCCACGGTGCTTCACCAAGCGGGCCGCCCCCTCTTTTTCATCGACCGCCGTTGCCAAATCGAGCAGAGCCTTCAAACCATCTGACAATTGATCATCGCGCCACTCAAGCTTCTCATCAACCGCTAGCCGATAGGCCTCCAAGACTACCGGCATTACCGTGCTATCCCATTTTCCAACCTCTCGTGAATCAAGCGAAACGGCGGAAACCGAAACATCTGCAAGCTTTTTGTAGGCTGCAACGATTCGACCAGACACTTCGGACAACCCAGAGTTCAGACACCAGTCTCCTCTCAACACAACCGAGAAAACACCATCAATCGGCTCAATGATTAGCTCTGCTTTTTGCCCTTGTGTCCCCATGCTCTCGCTCTGTTATGGAAAAGAAATCCTACCTGTCACGCAAAGATTCAATCCATGCACACGGTTCTCTTCGATCTCGATGGCACCCTCATCGACCATTTCACAACCATTCATCGTGCCTACGCACACGCTCAGAAGACTCTAGGACTGCCCATCGCAGACTACGACACTGTTCGCCAAAAAGTCGGAGGATCCATCCACCTGACGATGAAACGCTTGATTGGCGAAGATCCGCGCTACGATGAAGCCATCCACATTTTTAAAGAACACTTCGCTGAAATAATGTATGAGGACCTCGAAATCCTTCCAGGAGCCCTCGAAATTTGCGCCTCACTCAAAGATAAAGGACACAAGTTAGCAGTCTTCACCAATAAATATGGACCCCACGCTCGAGCGATTTGTGACCACCTCGGCATCAGTCCCTTCATGGAACTGGTCATCGGCGCCGAAGACACCCCCTACCGCAAGCCACAAAAACAATTCTCCGAGATTGTCCTAGAGCGTCTGGGTATCAGCCCCGCACAAGCCATCATGATCGGAGACTCCCCCTTCGATGTCGAAGCCGCCCGAATCGTCGACATGCACGCAACGTATGTGGTCGCAACGGGCAGTCATTCTGTAGAACAGCTCACGGAGGAAACGGACGCGGACGGAGTTTTCCCAAATATGTTAGTACTCGGGCAAAAACTGTTTAACTTTTAATACAAAAGCTTGGAACAAACTAATGATTCGACGCTCTCATTAAGTAGACCTCGAATAAAAGAGGTCCAGTCAGTATTGAGAGTAAACATAAGTTAGTTAGAGCCATCAGAAAACAAGGATAAGGCCCCGGAGCTTGAGACCCTCCGGGGCCGCTTTTTTTTCGCAAGTGCCTCAGGAGATACAACTCCATAATTAATCAAAGACTCTGACCCCCCGAGCTTCCGAAAAATCGGGCATTGAAAAGATCCTCAGAGGCGGTTCAATTGCAGGATGCTTGAGGTCAAAGAAAAGCCAAAGATGGTGGAACGCGCCCTACTGATCGGCGCAGTGTTTCCGCGCGAATCTTTGGAACTGGGGCAGCAATTATTGGAAGAACTTGAGGAATTGGTGGAAACGCTCAGCATCGGCATTGCCCACAAGGAACTTGCCAAGGTACGCGAACACCACCCCAAATTACTTCTGGGAACCGGCAAAACGAAAGAAATTATCGAACTCGCTCGAGCGAAGAACTGCGATGTCATCATCTTCGACAACGAACTCACTCCGAGCCAGCAGCGAAACTGGGAGGCTCAGGCTGAGAAAATTGCCGTCATTGATCGACAAGAAATCATCTTAGACATTTTTAATTTACGCGCAAACACCCGAGAAGCACGCCTCCAAGTGGAACTCGCACGGGCTGAATACAACCTGCCACGCTTGCAACGGGCCTGGACTCACCTGAGCCGACAGCGCGGAGGTGGATCGACCCAGCGGGACGCCGGAGAAACTCAGCTTGAACTCGACCAGCGAATGGTGCGGGAAAATATCTCGAGGCTCAAAAAAGAACTGACAAGCGTCGTCAAGCAACGCCAGACCCAGCGCAAACAGCGCCTCAAGAAACCAGTGCCCTCCGGAGCCTTTGTCGGCTATACAAACGCCGGAAAATCAAGCCTCCTCAATGCCATTACCGGGGCCGAGGTACTTGCTGAGGATAAACTCTTCGCTACCCTCGACCCGACTTCGCGCCGCGCCCGCCTCCACAACGGGCAAACCATTGTGCTCACCGACACCGTCGGATTCGTTCGCAGGCTCCCGCACCGTCTAGTAGAAGCTTTCAAAGCGACCCTCGAAGAATCCATAATTTCCGACTTCCTAGTTCACGTCGTCGACATCTCAAACCCAGATTTCGAGCAACACTTAGAGACAACCCAACACGTCCTCCTGGAACTCGGCGCTCAGCATAAACGAACCATATTGGCCTTTAACAAGATTGATCGGATTGAAGACCCAAGCTTGATCGCCAGCCTCAAAGCCAAATACCCAGATGCCGTCTTCATTTCGGCCTTCGAAAAACGCGGTCTCGATATCTTGCAAGATCGCATGCTAGACATGATCGCGAACGGCTTCCAAGAACTCCACTTGATCATCCCTCACAATCGCTACGATTTAGTATCTCAACTCTATCGAGAAGGTGGGATTCTCTCAGAAAAAATCGAAGACGATGGCTATCATATTGAAGCCAGAATCGCAGAGAGAATTCGCGATAAATACATCGAGTTCTGCCCTGCTTTTTTGGAAACTCAAGCAAGTGCTCTCAAAGAACCTTGGGAAGACTAAGTTCTTTCTTAGTTCTCTCTATTTCCACCTGCAATCCCCAAGACCAAGACTTAATGGGAAACTTGATACATGCGACCGAGTTTTGCGACGCGCTCCTAAAGCGCTCCGAATTTAAAGACTTCAAAGGAGCGGAAAATGGACTCCAGATCGAGAATAATGGAACGATTTCGAAAGTTGGTGCAGCCGTCGATGGCGGCCTGCAACCTTTCAAACAAGCCATAGAAGCTGGAGTCGATTTTCTAATCGTCCATCATGGGATTTTTTGGACTCCTCCCGTCCCCCTCACTGGGCACAATTATCAAAAGATTAGATTGGCGATGGATAACAACCTCGCAGTGTATGGAGCCCACTTACCCTTGGATGCTCATCCTGAAATTGGAAACAACGCCCTCTTAGCGAAGAACCTTGGACTCAAAACAGGACGTACTTTTTTGAATTACGAAGGCCAGGATATCGGGATTATTGCAAAAGTTGAAGATCCATTCTCTGACGTTTTAATACGTCTAAAAAAGCTCTTTCCCCAAACATACACAGCCATCGAGTTTGGGACCGAAAACCCCCAAGAGATCGCCATTCTAACGGGCAGCGGAACTAGTGCAATCCCAGCTCTAAAAGCAAACGGCGTGGACACCCTAATTACCGGCGAACTCAAGCAAAACCACTACAACCAGGCCCAAGAAGAAAGCCTAAATCTGTATCCATGTGGTCACTATGCAACTGAAACATTCGGAGTCTGCGCGCTCGCCGAGATGCTTTCGAAAAAACTGGGGATACCGTGGACTTTCATAGAAACGGATTGTCCCCTGTGAGACAGGACATATTCAGCCTAACCCCGGCCCATCCCTAAGCGACATTTCAACGACGCTCAATCGATCTCGATGAATCCAACCGTTCCAACCGACTCGGCACCATGGCTTGTTCTTGATGCCAGTCATCCAACCGTCGAAATCGGAATCATCGGGGCAAATGGCTGGCTCGCCCATGAGTGCGCCGGTGCACCAGCACTATCCTCACTCTTCGACCTCACAAAAAAATGCTTCCAAACCGCAAATCTATCCCTCGATAAAATCACCTCCTACGTCCAATGTATGGGCCCCGGATCTATCTTGGGAATTCGGCTGACGGCGATGGCTATAAAAACGTGGAGAGGTATTTATCCTAATACCTCCTGCCTTACATACACTTCTCTCGATCTCGCACGTCGCAGTATTTCTTTAAGGAATAGTGAAGAGGCATTTCGCATCGTCACGGATTGGAAGCGAAACGCTTGGCATTTGATCGAAAGCGATGATCGCACCATCACCTCTATTGATACCGAAACGCTTTCATCAAGCACCGGCCAGAAAACCTTTTATCTCACCCAACGTAAATCATGGGAGAGCCCTCCACTGGAGGTCACGGAAATCCAATACTCGATAAAAGCACTTCCAAGAATATTATCTGTACAGTCGGACGTCCTCACTCAGAGCACGGAACCTGGCCTGTTTCAACACCATGAACCGGTCTATCAAAAATGGGGACCGTCGCGGCACGGAAAAGACTCGGCCACCCGCGCCTGAATCTCCTCACTTCTCCACCGGTGATAATTCGCTCTCCAGGGCCTCCCAATAGTCTTCTCCGTAATCGAAAAAGATTTCATCACCCGGACGAATTAGCTTGAGCGCTTTTATGCGAGCGCTTTTCCAGCGCACCGAGGTCACCAGCTCAGCATTTGGCTTATTGCTATGATTGATGAAGCGCGTGTAATTCCCATCAATCCGCCCCTCGATCCAGTGATCGGCACAGACATATACCAGGTATCTTGAAGAGATATAAGGCTCCTCTTCAGCCATCTTATCGTTGATGATTTTACCCAAGTAAAAACCGATTGTGTCTCCTGGCCGTATCAGACGAATCGCAAATAATCCCTTTCCAATTTTTGGAATCGAACTATCGCGGACTTCAAAATCAGATTCAGAAAATTCAACCGGTCCTCGACGACGCACAGCTTTCTTCTTCGCTCCCATTATCAAGGTATGCCGAGACCTCATGAGACAGGTCAAGCACGGGATTGAAAACGGTGCCAAAAAGTTTCCCGTATTTTAAATGTAATGCGGCAGCATCTGTCTCCAGAATCGAGCTCGATGCGCACGACCAGGCCATATATCAAGCCGATGCGGAATGCCTTTATGGCCTAAGACTTCCGAAAACTCATGGTTGTTGTGAACAAACGGATCGTGCTCCCCGACCGCCATCGTCACTTCTATCTCTTTCAATTGATCCAAGTAAGTTCCTCCGACGTTCGGCAGGAAGTGGCTTGGATTATTCAGATACACATCCTCATCATAGTATCCATTCATCAAATTTCGAAAGTCGTCGACCTCCATCGTAACATCGTAACGCCCACTCAATGAGATTACTCGCCCGAAGTGTCCTGGGTGGCGAAGCGCAATATTCATTGCATGAAACGCCCCGAAACTACATCCAAGGGCAATCATCGACATATCGCTGTTTTTATAGCGTGTGAGTGGCAACACCTCTTCTATGATGTAGCGCTCGTAACTGAGATGCCTTTCTACACGACCTCGCGGATGCGCCCAAGTGTTGTACCAGCTTTCATCATCAACGCTATCTACACAGAACAATTGCACCCATCCGTTGCGAATATGGTCTCCAAGCGCGTTGACCAGACGCCAATTCTCAAAATCAAAAAAACGGCCCATCCGCGTTGGAAAAACCAATACACGAGCCCCCGCATGACCGAAAATCAGCAACTCCATGTCCCGGTTAAGGAATTTACTCTGCCATTTATAATACTCTCGATTCATTCCCCGAATACGCTCGCACGATGCTGAAGGAGCACCGACTTCCATAGATCATACCCTCTAGCATTCATGTGGAGACCGTCATTTGTGTAAAGCGTTTGTAAATTCTGCCCGTAATCCATCATCGGAGAGAATACGTCCACGAAGGTTTCATGAGAACTCTGAGCGAGGCTTTGTGCGATCCACTCATTTAGCCGGCGCATTGAGGCAATCAAATTGAAACGAGCCGGGCTGGGTTTCACGGAAATAAAGGTAAACGGTGTATCCGGCAAATAGGCACGAACATAGCCATGAATCGCTTCAAAAAACAAAAAAACCTCCTCCGGATGCCGACCATCGCCCAAATCATTATCTCCGGCATAAAGCACCAAGGATTTGGGCCTGACATCACCGAGCACTCGGTCAAAAAACCAGCCACATCCAGCTAAGGTAGATCCCCCAAAGCCCATATTCAGGACATGATATTCGGGAAATTCCGTTTCCAAGGAATCCCACAATCGGATCGAGGAACTCCCATAAAAAATCACCGATTCATGATCACGGACCAGAGGCTTTTTCCGCTCTTCCAAGGCCTTGATTTCGTTTTCATACCAATGCATCTAGGAAAGCAACAGACACGCTCGATCGATAGCCAGAGCAAATGTGATAGGAATGACGATTGACAGGACCCTCGCCTTCACCGCGGAATGTTCAGCCCACACGCCTATTATGCCGAATCTTCAACGCACCTTGACTCCCGAGATTCTCGACAGCCTTCCGGAAGGACACCCGGACGCCATTCATAACCGAAGAGACCTGCGAATCTTTAATGCACTCATGGGAAATTTTGCCTGGCTTGAGCGGCAGCTTAAAAAATTCTCCCAGAAAAATGACTCCATTCTCGAACTCGGAGCAGGAGACGGAGGGTTTGGCAGACAACTCTATCGAAAGTCAAAGAGCATAAAAAAATGCACATTCACTGGACTCGACCTATGGAGTCGTCCCAAAAATTGGCCCAAGTCATGGAATTGGCAGCAAACGGATATCCGAGATGAAGATTCTTACAAGGGTCATTCGATTGTCATAGGAAATATGATACTTCATCAATTTAATGATAAAGATCTAGCGGAGATTGGGACCGCCGTTCAAAAAGAAGCGCGCCTCTTTGTTTTCAACGAAACCGCAAGGAGCCGTCTCAGTTTGTTTCTGCTACCACTCACCCGCTTACTCGGCACTAATTATGTATCAAACCACGATGCAAAGGTAAGTATCGAAAGCGGATTTCGGGGAGAAGAATTGGCAACCCTACTCGGCTTGGATCCAAATGCTTGGCAATGGCAAGCGCATTCAACTTCCCTGGGAGCTTACCGATTTGTCGCACGGAGAAGGACCTTAGCGTTTTAACGGCGAACGTGCCTATCATTACGATGTCTCCACGCTCTGGTTTCAAATAGGCGACGAGGCATCGAATCCATTCCAATCGCGAAAAAAAGCCCCGGATTCACCGTGGAATCCGAGGCTTGAAGAGTTTGAAGATTCGGCTATCAGATCACTATCCGACCAAGTCACCACCTTCGACCGCTTCCGCCGGTTCCTCGTCTTCAAAAGACGGAGCGCCGATGGTGTCGATCTTGAGTTTACGGTAGCGAGGAAGGCCTGTTCCAGCAGGGATCAGATTACCCATAATCACGTTTTCCTTGAATCCAGTGAGACGGTCTACCTTACCAAGCGTCGAAGCATCGGTGAGAACACGCGTCGTCTCTTGGAAAGACGCGGCCGAGATAAAGGACTCTGTTTCCAGTGAAGCCTTAGTGATACCGAGTAGGATCGGCTCACCTTCGGCAGCTTTACCGCCTGCCTCGATGATTTCTTCGTTCTGCTCAAGGAAGTCGAATTTATAGATCTGCTCACCCCAGAAGAACTCAGAGTCACCCGGATCAGTGATGCGGACCTTTTTGAGCATCTGTGCGATGATGACCTCGATGTGTTTGTCATCAATCGTCACCCCTTGCATACGATAGACCTTTTGAATCTCAACGATGAGGTGCTCGTAGCACTGCGCGGGCCCGAGAATATCGAGAATTTCGTGCGGGTCAGCGGAGCCTTCAGTGAGGAACTGTCCCTTGTGCACCAAGTCACCCGGCTGAACGATGATGTGCTTACCGTGTGGGATGAGGTGTTCTTCGGTATTTGCGTCTGAATCAGTGACCACCAAACGCTTCTTTCCACGAAGCATTCCATTCATTGAGACCACACCATCGATCTTCGACATCTCTGCAGCTTCTTTCGGACGGCGGGCTTCGAAAAGCTCCGCAACACGTGGGAGACCCCCGGTAATATCCTGAGTCTTGGAAGCCTGACGCGGTGTCTTCGCTAGGAGTGAACCCGCTGCGATATCGTCACCTTCGTTCACAACAACCTGAGCACCTGTCGGGATCGCGTAAGTAGCGAGGACCTTGCGGTTCTCATCGCGAACTTCCACCATTGGGTTCAAGTCTTCCTTGTGCTCGATAACAACCGTCTGGATAGAACCCGAAGCTTCGTCGATTTCACGCTTAACGGTGACCCCGGGGATCATATCGTTGAAGGTGATCTCACCTGCACGCTCTGAGAGAATTGGAATATTGTGTGGATCCCACATCGCTAGGACGGTGCCCTGTTCGATGATACCTTG
>JBCCBL010000043.1:0-13138 GCA_039034055.1 Verrucomicrobiota bacterium
TGAAGTGGCCTGAGTTTACTGGACAAAGGATTCTCTAGTTTTCGTATGGTTTAGTTGTTATGGATGCAAGCAGGAATGCACCTCCCTTTTTTTATGAAACATATGCAAGCTACAAAAACCGTCTGAAAATTGGGCGCTTATCGAGAATCAGCAGACACACCTATTTTGACACAATCGCACGAGCGAGACATAGCGCCCGGTTAAACAAAGATATTGCCTTTGTTACCTTGCCACCAGACCAACCGTATGCGACCACGCCAAACAGAATATCCTTTTCGTATATAGTCGATTCCAGAAGGTAATCACTGTTAATCTACCGAATCTGGTCTGGCTCAACCAGACAACTGAGGCTCCACTCGAGGTTCACATAAGACGCCAAGTATTGGCCAACCCCTGACTACAAAAACAAAACCCTGATATCTTGTGCTCCTTCAAATTGGGACATATCAGGCCTTTCGGCTAATTTTTCGCACCGAACGCCACAATCGGAGGTCAGCGTCGAAATCGATCAGTGCTTCTAGTGCTTCGCCGACACGCTTGATTTGAGTTTTTTCAGTTTTAGCAGACATCACATGGTGGCATAACATCCTCTTTTTGCCAGGGCTCAATACTTCCCATTTTTGATGGGTTTCGGTGTCTAATTCAATTTCTCCTAATAATACTTCGGGAACGTCAACTTTGTTTTGATCCGCTATCCGAAAGCACATTTCAACGGATTCTCCCAAGCTAATATTTGACTCGTTTATGACCTGCGGGGAAACGATAACATAATTTCTACCGTCACCCGTTGGAATGAATGCATTTTCAATTGGAACATTAGCAATCGTACCAACAACCCTGAGACGCGGATACTTATCAAAAGGCAATTTTGTTCTAAGACTTTTATCTAAAAACAGAACATGATACCAAATGACTTTCTTCTTCCCGACCCCAAAACGTTCTAAACATGATTCAAATTGATAGGGATATGAATGGCTCCATGGATTACGTTTTTTGCTGAATGGGTTTTCCGTCATACGTAACTGAATCTTCGATAAAGCGTTTCAATCCGTCTAAATCTTTAAGATGCATTTCACGAGTCCACTTTACAATTCCGAATAGACTGAGGATTACCTGAAACGGAGGTGTGATATTGTTGCGAAAATGCATGATCACTTCGCATTCGTCGACACCCTGAGGCGTGATATAGAATTTGAGCCAGGGAACATGCGGCGGGCCTTTGCTTTCGAGGTGAAAGCTTACAGATCTTTCAGGACGTGTGGCAACCACCTCTTGGTAACCAAAACGCTTTCCTTTCTTGTCGACAAAGACAGTTCGCGCCCCCAATTCACCATCTTTCGCTTCGACATGACACGTTGAGCCGGTTTCGCTTGGCCATGCAGACCATTGCATAAGGCTGTGCTGGTAGCGGATTGCATCGTAAATCTGCGCCGGGTCCCCCTTAATGGAGATAGTCTCTACGTATTCGACAATCCTTGGAAAAAATAAGATCAATACAATTAATCCAATAATGATACCCGTTAATAAGCCAGTGATAAGCATAATTATGGATCTAGCTCATTTAACTCGATAGTCAAGTAACTTTATAATAGAGATAAAATATCCTCAATGAGTAACGGCATCCCCAAAGCCCCAAACGATGATTATGGACTCGTTCAAGCATGCAGAGAATTGCACTCGGTTATCGATTCATTTGATGCGATTATTGCGCAGAAAGTGAGCATATCACGAAATGACCTACGATGCCTCAATCTTCTTGAAAAGGAGCCTCTCCTTTCAAAGCAGATTGCCGAAAAATTAGGTCTTACAAGCGGAAGTGTTACAGCGCTGCAAGATCGGTTGGAAAAACGTAGATTGATTAGAAGAAAACCACATCCCGAGGATCGTAGAGCTATATTGGTCGAGCTGACTCCCACGGCACATGCACAACTGGGTAGTCTTTACCGCATGATGGGGGAATCGATTGTTCTCTTATCCGATAACTATGGAAAACAGAAAGCTCAGAACGCAGTTCACATTTTAAATGACCTATCGGAACGCTTCGAAAGTGTCATCCAGCGTGTTGAGAAAAACCCATAGGGGCCTGGATTTTTTTTGTGTGGGTTCCTTGAGAGGTATTCTGATGAACATTAAAAAAGCGAATACCTAACGAAAAAAACGAACCTAAGATGACCTAATCGACGAGCTATTAAGCTCGTATGACAATCCTGCCGGGTTCAGATGAGCTGAAGAAACAACTCGTTGAGCGGACAATGAATTGGTAGCCATCCAACGGTCCTGGTTAAGGCAAGCACGCTCGGGGAGCTGCTAAGAAAAGGGATAATAGCCGCAATGGGCACAGTGGGGAGACAGTTTGCAGGAACACGGGCCCCTTGAGATTGACGAGCCCGAGATTGGATTTGGGAATATGAGCCCCAGATCATCCTAAAGCGCAAACGCCATTTTAGATGGCTTCGATGATGCCATTGTCAGCCTTTCTGCTGGTGGCATGAACGCGCGAGAGACTCAGGATCATTTTCGAGAGCTTTAGTGATGGCGCATCGTGCCTTGTTCTGCGGACGACAAGTCAGCGCAGAACCAAAGGGGGGGTTCAGGTGATTTCCCAGGTCATTGATTAGCTCAGTCTGAGTAACTGCATCGGATTTCAGATGGAAAAGTTTGCAGGGAAGACAGCGCTCGCTCGCAACCCAGAATACAGATACCGATCCCTACCTTGAATATGGGCACGATGCCGCCTCCTATCTGGGTCCATACGTGACAGTATTTCAGAAATCTACGCTTTCCTGGCTACCATGTCCATGCCACTCCAGCATTCAAGGATGTGTGCAGATCCTCGAATGGGAACCTCCCACTATGCTATTTTGCGGGGCACGGTAAATTCGGGATAAAAAGAAGGCTCGATGAGGCCTTAAAACATTCAGTGAACTGACGTCTTTGCCAGTCATATCTCAAGTCGGGGATTTTTGCTCTCAAATCCCAATAGCCTAAACCAGAAATATTTCCGGCTTAAGAATTGTAAACAACACTATGTCTCGGTTACAAGGCCGACGATTCGTCGTGTAAATTATGAAGTTAATTGTCACTTTAGGAGCCTCCGCAGGGGGCTTGGCCGCTCTTGAGTCATTTTGCAAAGAGCTACCTCAGTCTAGCGACTGTGCATTTGTCATCGTGCAACACCTTTCACCCGACTTCAAGAGTCTGATGTCGCAGCTGCTTGCGGCATACACCCATATCCCGATCAAGCAGGTGACTTCAGGAATGTTGATTGAGAAGGACAACATCTACTTGATCCCTGCCGGGAGGCTGATGACGATTGCGCATGGGGCTTTTCACTTGCGTCCACGCGATCAGGAGAAAATGCCAATAAATGTGTTCCTGGAGTCCGCCGCTGAGGCATATGGTAATCGCAGTGTCGGCATTATATTCTCGGGCACGGGATCGGACGGCACCATCGGATGCCGGACAATCCGTGAAAAGGGTGGACTGGTACTGGCCCAAAACCCACAAAATGCTGAGTTTGGCTCGATGCCACAGAGCATTGTAAGCCAAGGTTTGGCCCATGCAGTCGTCGATTCCGACGAACTCTGGAATCTTGTGAAGCAGTATGACGGGGACCCCAAGAAACTCGAAGATACCTTCCGCATCGCACAAGCTGCAAAGAGTAACAAGGAAATCGAAGGGCTCGACGAGACTTATGCGGAAATCTTTCACTACTTGAAGCGTTTGTTCGAGATCGATTTTTCTCTATACAAAGTAAACAGCGTGAGCCGGAGAATCCAGCGTCGGATGGAACGTGCCGAAATCAGTGATCCAGCGGCATACAAAGAATTGATCGTCGAATCTTCATCGGAGGCGGATGCCTTATATCGGGATTTACTGATCGGAGTGACGGCCTTTTTTAGAGACCCTGCTTTCTTTGAAGATCTCTCGAAGGATGTGATCGAACCCTTCTTCACCCAGGAAAACGTTCCTGACGAATTTCGCTGCTGGGTCGCCGGTTGCGCCAGTGGAGAAGAGGCCTATTCGATCGCCATCGCCGCAGATGAATTAGCGAAGAAGCATCGATACAACGGCCGGATCAGTATCTTCGCCACCGACATCCACAAGGGCTCGGTTCAGCGTGCGGGCCAAGGTATTTACACTAAAGAGGAAGTTCAGAATCTAAGCGATGCGCACCTTTCAACCTATTTCCGAGTAACTGAAGATGGCTTATTCCGGGTGAAACCAGACATGCGACAACGCGTCGTCTTTGCGCAACACAACCTGATAATCGACCCTCCGTTCACTCGGATCGACGTGGTAACCTGCCGCAATCTCTTAATTTATCTAAAGCCTGAAGTTCAAGACTCTGTCCTACGCTCTTTCCTATATTCCTTGAAACCGAAAGGCTGCTTATTTTTGGGAGCCAGCGAGAGCCTCGGAGACTTGGATAAATACTTTGATGTTGTTTCATCAAAATCGAAAATTTTCAAAAAAGCTCGGGAAACCTCAACGCATGAACAAAACCGACAGATCCTGTCTCGCCCATTGAGAACGATTTCCAACAAACCCTCGGGTACCGACCGATCACCGAAAATCGCATTAGACCGAAGTCTGGTTTCTTCCTACGATTATGTATTGAAGAAATACGCACCTGACGGCGTCCTCATCAACCATGAAAGATTAGTGAGACACTACCTCGGGAACGCAGGTGATTACTGCATCCCGCTTCAAGGCCGCGCCGATACAGACATTTTATCAATGATGTCAGGTGACTTAAAACTAGCAGTATCGACTGGGATACAGCGTGTGATTAAGCACTCAAAAGCAGTGAAATCCGAGGGAATTTATTGCACAACTCGCCATGGTGAGGAAACAATCGATGTTAAAATTGAGCCGTTCACGGATGAGGATAATGCAGATTTAGGGTTGATTTTAATAACCTTCGAGCCGCGCACGATAAATCGCTCAGACCAGTCCTCGGAAAACGATCCCGTCTCCTTCAAAATTGATAATGAGAGTGAAAACCGTATTCTCATGCTGGAGGATGAGCTGAGATCCGCAAAGGAGAACTTACAGGCTACCGTTGAAGAACTCCAGACGAGCAACGAGGAACTTCAGGCCATTAATGAAGAAGTTCAGGTTTCAAATGAGGAGCTTCAAAGCACCAACGAAGAGCTACATTCAATGAATGAGGAACTCTACAGCGTGAACTCAGAGCTTGAGCAGAAGAACCTCCAGCTTGTTGAGCTTAACAATGACCACGAGAACCTCTTGATCAACACCGAGGATGCGATCCTCTACGTAGATTCAAATTTAAGGATAAAGAAGTTCAATCCGGCAATCGGATTCGCCTTCAACCTACTGCCTCAAGACATCGGACGTCCCCTCAGCCATATCGCATACACGCTTGAACATCCCGAAGAAATGCTTCGCGATGTTCAAGAAGTCATTGAAACGGGAATACGCAAAGAGAAACAGGCCCGGACCGCCGACGGGATTGTTTATCTTCGGAGAGCAACCCCATTTCGAGATGGCACTGACAGCACAACCGGAGTCGTCCTCACCTTCACAGATATTACCGAAATATCTCGTATGAAAAATCGCCTCTCGCGCGCGATGGAAGCTGCGGGCATGGCTTGGTGGGAGTGGGATATTCGCCAGAACTTCTTGAAAGTGCATGCAGAGGGAGAGTGCATACTTGGATATGATTGCGATGAAGTAGACCAGAACTCTCAATTTTGGTTCAAGAGAGTACACCCTGAAGACCTCGAATTTGTCAAAAACACGCTTAATGACTGCCTGGAGGGGCGGACCGATCGATGGTCGTGCGAACACCGTTTTGCGCGGTCAAAAAGTGGAGACTGGGAATGGGTCTACCAAATGGGTCGTGTGAACCGGCGTTCTGCTTCGGGAGAGCCCTTGGAAATGTCCGGGACTACCATGAACATCCATAAACGGAAGATCATGGAACTTGATTTAATACGCGCTAAAGATGCGGCCGAAGTCGCTGCTCGGGAAAAAGCGTCATTCCTCTCAACAATGAGCCACGAGATACGGACACCGATGACCGGGGTCATCGGTAACGCAGAGATCCTCAAACTCTCAGATGAGCTACCCAATTCCCTTTACGAGACGGTAGACTCGATCTCGCAATCCGGGGAGAACCTACTGAATCTGATAAACGGAATCCTCGACTTCTCGCGCTTAGAGGCTGGGAAAGTGGATATCAATTACGCTGAGACCGATCTCAAGAAGGAGATTTCTAGTGTCAGTAAAATCCTATCCTACGAAGCAAAAGAGAAATCAGTAAACCTTGAGACCGATTTCGAGATCACCAATGAACTCTTCAATCTCGATATTATCCTCATCAAACAGGTTATTCTAAACCTAGTGAGCAATGCGGTTAAATTTACGAGTGAAGGGGGTACCGTCTCACTCAAAATAAAACAAAAGTTCTCCAAGCTCTCATTTTCCGTAATCGATACTGGAATCGGAATCGAGAAGGATGTCCTTGAACGTTTATTTGATCCCTTCGAACAAGCCAATACATCGATAACCCGGCAATTTGGAGGCACTGGATTAGGCCTCAGTATTTCGAAAAATATCGTTCAACTCCTCGGAGGGGAAATTCGTGTGGAAAGTGAATCCGGAAAAGGCTCGACGTTCAGCTTTGAAATTCCAGCTCAAGTTATCGAAGAGCCAGAACCGCTCAAAAGCAAAAAGGTCCCGACAACCGACCCGTCGCTGGTATCTGAAAATACGCCCACCCCCGAAATCAGACTCCTAATCATCGATGATAACGAAGTGAATTGCCGAGTGATACAGACGGTCATCAGCCGCCTTGGATATCAAGCGGATTACGCGCTCACTGGGACAGACGGTATTAAAAAAATCATTTCAGGTGAATATGCCCTGACCTTCCTCGATCTTCACATGCCGGGTCAATCTGGATACGAAGTTCTCGAGGAACTTAAAAGCGACCCCCAAGCATCTTTACCGGTTATCATTGCGTTCACCGCAGACATTTCCAAGAGCGCTCATGATCGAATCTCGCAGAGTGGATTCGATGGAATCCTCCAAAAGCCGTTCAAAAAGGAAGATGTCGAGCGAGTGATCAGGGCGCACTTGATTAATGCTCAAGCTCGCTGAACGGCTGCCCTTCCGTAAGTCATTTGACCAGCCGTGTTCGCAACCAATCCTCAGAGTCTTGGTCACTCCGAGGGCTCAATATTTTCGACAGCTCTAAAGAAGAATCGCGAGCTGCCTGGATACGATGAGCGTTTTCCACACTATCGCGAAGCTCTTCAGTGAGTGCTTCGAGGTCAATATTTTGGATAAACTCGGGATGCACGGCCCTTTTCAACAGGATATTTTCGATACCGATGAAAGGTACCTTCACGACCACCTTCCCAAATAAATATGAAAGGGGATTCAGCCGGTAAACAATCGCTCCGGGCAAGCCAGCAAGTGCGCAAACGAGGGAAATCGTCCCTGAACTCATCAGCGCAGCACGACCCTTCGCCTGTTGATCATTCGACACCAGATCCACACGATCCCGGACATTGGGGTAATCGACCAACATTGCCTCAAGGAGTTCTTTTACCTCAACACTGGGATAGATAACCGCAGCGCGGATCGATGAATTTCTCTCCGCATATTTTCCAAAGGCCTCCATCAAGACCGGAAAGATCCGACACACCGGGCCGAGTCGACTACCCGGGAGCAATAAAATCGGCCCATCCGGATCGTAAACGACTGGAAATTGAAAATTCTCCTCAACGAAGGGATGTCCGACAAATGATACATCCAAATCAGTGTCGGAATAGCTCCCAACCTCAAACGGAAACAGAGTGCCAAGTGCATCAATCCACTTAGCTATTTTAAATCGTCGGTTGGCTTTCCAAGCCCAAATCTGAGGACTGATATAGTAGAAAACAGCAATATGCCCCCCACCCTTTCGACTCAACTTTCGCTTATACAATTGCTCGGCAAGTCGGAGATTGAATCCTGGATAATCTATGAATAAAATGTTTTTAGGTTGTACCTTTTCAATCCATACAATTAACTTTTTGAACAATTCCTTGTAGAATCCATAATTTTTCAACACTTCGACAATACCAATCACAGAGTGAAGGGTAAGATCAAATATTTGGTTGGCTCCCGCCGCCACTAGATGTCTTCCGCCGACCGCATAAACATTCAAGTCTGGCTGCTTCTGAAGTAATTTTTTGATGAGGCGCGCGCCATGTTCATCGCCCGAATGTTCTCCAGCGATTACGAGCAAATCGACAGATTCCGTGGGTTCGAGTAGCGAGATTGTTCGTTGAGACATTTACAAAATTCCTTTACTGGAGCATCGTCAATTGCCCCATAGTGAGCGAAAGTCTGACATCGGCCCTCTCAGCGTATTCAGAATTATGAGTCACTAAGAGACACGCTGTATTGAATTCACTACAAACCCCGAGTAACAGACTGATCACGTCCTCACTTGTTTTTTCATCAAGGTTTCCAGTCGGCTCGTCGGCAATAATGAGTTTTGGATCATTCATCAACGCACGGGCAATAGCGACCCGTTGCCGCTCACCTCCTGATAGCTGGTTTGCCAGACCTTGAGACCGATTCGATACCCCGAGGCGTTCCAGCAACCATTGGGCTCGCTCGCGATCACTCGATTTGAGCCCTCCAGTGATTCGCCGAGATAATAGCACATTTTCCAAGGCATTGAGTTCGGGCACCAGATAGTAGGCTTGGAACACGAATCCACAAAAATGCGCACGTTTAGCGGCTATCTGAGGCTTCTTTATTTTCTGAGGCTCAATCGATTCTCCAGACCATTTTACATCGCCCGCGTCCGCAGTATCCAACCCAGCCAAAATATTAAGCAAGGTTGATTTGCCTGATCCCGAGGCCCCTCGAATACTTGCGAACTGGCCCGCCATGATAGCCAAATCTACCCCTTCAAGGACACGTATGGTGTCTTTGCCGGAGTCGAAAACCTTTTTGATCCCGGTGGCTTCAATGACTGGACCAATCATGCCTCCCCTATTCATAGCGCAAGGCCTCCGCAGGATTCATACGACTGGCTCGGATCGCTGGAATCAGCGCAGCTAGAGTCGACATGATCATAGAAACGCAAATGATTACGATAAAACTCCAGCTTTCATAATGTGCCGGCAAGTCCGCGAATTGATAAAACTCGGCGAATGCTACATCTGACTGGCTGATCCAGATCAGGAAATTCTTGATCGGGTTTCGGAAGGTAACCACTAGAACCCCAATGGCGATACCCAGTGAGGTTCCAACAAAGCCCATTGAAAACCCCTGAAATAAGTATCCGAGGGCAATATCTCGCGGCCTCGCTCCCATCGAAATCAACAGCCCAATTTCGCGGGTCTTTCGCAGCACCGACATCATCAAGGTCACGACAATTGAAAAGCTGGCTACGAGGAGGATGAAGAGCATCAAAAAAAACATCATCCCTTTCTCAAGGCTCAGGATCGACAGATAATCGCGATTACTCTGCAACCAGGTATTCGCGTTGAAACCCATGGGTGTAATCTCATTGAGCGCAGTTTGCACTTCTCCGAGTGACGCATTTTCCTCAATACGAACGGCGAGGCCGTGAACCCCATAATTTAAGCCGTAGAGTTCCTGCATCAGGCGCAGATTCAGCACCATCGTACTGCTATCGATCTGGCCCCAACCCGATTCAAAAACCCCCGCCACCGTAATATCTCTAGGAAGCAAGATCTCATCGCTCTTCATCCGCTCCAGCATCAAAGGCGTGTAGACGGAAACAGTGTCACCGAGCCCGACCCCAAGTTGCTGGGCTAAGCCAATACTGAGGAAAACTGTATCGTCATTGAGATCCCCAACATCGCCGAGAGTCAGAAAATCTCCAACCGGGATAACATGAGGATCCTCAAAAAAATCGAGCCCCATCACCGTGGGAAATGCGGGCCGGTTTCGAAATTGCATCATCACCACCCCATGCGCATATGGAGTCACTCCCGAGACACCAGGCGTCTGACGAACTTCCTCTAAAAGGGTTTCCCAGCGGGAGAGGATACGACGGCCCTCGATCCGAATATCTCCGTTGGTCTCATTGATTCCCTTGCGGATCTCGTGACCAAAACCACTCATAACGGCATGAACAACAAGAAGAACAGCCACGCCCAGGGTGATGCCAACAATCGAAACGCACGCGAAAAAAGAGACGAAACGTCCCGTCGGAAACAGTTGCTTCAAAGCAATATAGATGAACCAAGGCATCAGGTCAGGTAGGCGCAAAAGCTGAGAAGCTCACAGTAAATAAGCATCCTGTAAACTCAGAAAGCTAAGAAGTCCTTTGAGCCTCAATGTTCCAAAGCGCCTAAGGAAGGGCGCCGCAGACTCTCTGCAAATCGAGCGATTTTGCCGAGAAACTACGCTACCGCGGCAAAAGCCGACTCAGATGCACTCCGACTTACCGCAACTCCATAGGTCCGCGTAATGACCTCGGCACGCAAGTCAGTGCCACTCGGGTTAGCTCCTTCGACTGCAGGGGCCTGTGCCTGTCTCTGCTCATCGGCAATTTCCTGGCGAGCCTCCGCAGCCATTCGTCTGGCATCCGAGGCCACCTTCAAGTCTTGTGGACTCGGATTCGCAGGAGCCATCGCGGCCGCCTCGATCTGGGCTGCTTTAACCAAAGTCTCCTCGGGAGAGGTGCCTTTTGAGGTATCGATTTGGACCGAACCTCCAACAGCATATGGCTTTCCATCGGGTCCGATTTGGTAGCTCAGTTGCATCCCCCCGCGAGCCAGGCTACCCGCCGCAGACAGGTGAGCCATCTCGTGCGCACGAACCTCTTGGTCTCGATTTCGAAATGCCTTGAGATCTTCCCGAGAACCGTCCGCTGGAGCTGATTCTTCAAATGCGCTTCCGGAAGCGGAATCGTTGCCGGGACTCACCTGCTCGCCGAATTCGCTTAGCGATTCACCGAGACCAGCGATGCCTTGCGCGGCATCGCTACCAACCCCCATCTCCAGCAATTCATCGCGACGGTACCCAAGGAGTGGCATTGACGCATTACTGTGTTTCGGATCGTCGTAATACGGATTCCCGTCAGAGTCTCGAGCCTTCAAACGCTCTTGTTTGAGGGATGCGGTAGCTGGATCCTGGAAATCACCAGGATTTGACCCCGCTCCATACGTAGACCCAGAATAAAAGTCGGAAAATCGCGCGGTGTTAGTCCCAATTTCCATCTAGATAACTACGCAGTCTTCGCGTCTGTAACGATATGAAATACCCGTTGGAGTCTTAGCAGCTCAAGGATTTGGACGACATTGGTCTGGTCGGTATGGAGTGAAATCGGGGTTGCCGAATCCGCCAACTTCTTTTGCACACCCAAAAGTGCTCCAATGCCAGAACTATCAATAAATTGCACATCGTCCATGTAGATCCGAATTGTCGCAATGGACGGAACCCACACGCTCTTGAACTCAGCCTGAAATGAAGGTATCCGAGCCGCGTCGAATTTAGCCACTGAGATGCCAATTTCCAAGGCGGTTTCTCCGTCCAAAAGCCGGAATGTATATTCATCAGATTCGCTCATTTTTGAATGTTTTTAATATTCGACATCCAAGCGGTAAAATTAAACAGTCCGGAAAACAATGGCAGTATCAATGTTTGAAACGGGGCTGTCGGGCAAGAAAGTTGTCCTTCCAGCTGAGATTTCGCTAATGGATCCGGTGCGCGATGCATTTGAGGATTTTTTAGCAGACTGCGGCGTCGCCCATGAAGAGAGCCATATGTGGATACTGGTCTTCACTGAAGCTCTGGTGAATGCAATTAAACATGGCTGTGATTATGATACCACGAAATTTGTTGAGGCAAGTTGGCACATAGAGCGAGAAGTCATTCGCGTATTCATAACCGACCCAGGAAACGGTCCTCACTCCAAAGCCAAAGAGCAAAACGAAATCAGCGAGGATGGCTCCCCCGAGCGTACCCACGGTCGAGGCCTTTTTTTGATCGAGCATTTTTGTGATGAATGTGAACATTGGCGCGGGCCCAACGGCTACAAGCTAGCCATGGCAAAACATCACCCTGGCATCGCTCCGAAAGAGGTAGAAGTCGAGTCAGGTATCTTAGAACAAGCCCTCGGTGAAATTAGCTTGTGCTACGAGAGCCTCGCGGCGTTTTATCGACTCGGCGATGCGCTCATACGCTCCGATCACGTAGGTGCTTTCATATCCAGTGCGGTGCGCGATCTGCGACAAGTAGTGCCCTGCCAGGCAGATTTTATTGGATTTTCGCAATTACTCCAGCAATCGGTTCTCGACGACCTTCACTCCCTCTACAAAGCCTCCGAATCGCCTCCCGAAAGCCCAGCCATTCAGGGTGTTTACGATAGCCTCAGCGAGAGGATCTGGGAGAACGCTGATGACCTCAAACCCGAAGACCCACTCCGCCAATACGGATTCGGAATATGTGTGCCAATCCGTGCCGAAACTCAAGTCTATGGAGTTTTAGTTTGGCTGAGAGAAGCCTCACAGACCGGATTCAACGCGGCCGAGATCAACACCTTGCGCACCTTTGCCGACCTTTTCGGAATCGCTATCGCGAATGCCAACAATGCCGTGGTTCGCACCCGGGAGCAGCAAGCTTTGCGCGAGCTGGAGATTGCCGCAACGATCCAACACACGCTCCTCCCGACCCAGGTCCCAGCCGGCACCGATCTCTCAAACTTGATTGTCCATCGAGAGAGCGCGAGAGAAGTATCGGGCGACTATGCTGAGGCGATTGTTGGCAGTGATGGCTGCTTATATTTAGTGACGGTGGACGTCATGGGAAAAGGGGTATCCGCGGCATTCCTAGCAGTGATGATCCGAACCGCGTTGCGGATCTTACTCGAGACCCCAATTCCCCTCTCAGAACTCGCACCCTCATTAAACAGTATCCTCTGTGGCCTGGTCGGTGACATGACCCTCTTCGCGACCTTTGCAATCAGCAAGATAGACAGCAAACAGCAGCAACTCGAAGTCGTCAATGCCGGGCACTGCAATACCATACTTGTGCCGATTGGGGATCATCCCCTCGACGAGGTCGCTCCGTCTGCGCCCCCGATGGGTCTTTTTAAAGAATGTACCTATACCATCGAACGTTTCCCTCTCAA
>JBCCBL010000044.1:0-12785 GCA_039034055.1 Verrucomicrobiota bacterium
GAAAAAATTCGTTCCAAAAGTGCGGTCAAACATCAATTCAGCCAGGGCAATGGTGATCGCAGGGAAAGCAAAAATGATCAAAAATGCGGTAACTAACGTCATCCAAGTAAACGCTGGTAGCCGCATCATCTTCATGCCTGGGGCTCGCATGTTGAGGATCGTCGTGATAAAATTGAAAGACGCCGCAAGAGATGCCACACCAAGAATTTGCAGACCGAAAATCCAAAAATCACTGCCGATTCCGGTATACTGCTCGCCGCTCAGCGGAGCATACCCAAACCATCCCAACCCGGGAGCAATATCGGTAAGCAGACGTTCTCCATAAGGCGACGCGACCGTCTTGGTAAACCAATCCACCCCAGCATATTGCATAAACTGGAACAGCCAAGCGATGTTCAGAACAATCGCTCCCGCGAAGAAAGTCCAAAGACTGAAAGTATTCAGACGCGGGAAGGCCACGTCGCGCGCACCGATCTGCAAAGGAACCAAATAATTAAAGAAACCGGCACTCATCGGCATGACTCCAAGAAAAATCATCGTCGTCCCGTGCATCGTAAACAACTGATTATACTGCTGTGCCGTGATGAAATCATTCATCGGCTGAGCGAGCTGAACGCGTATTAGAAGCGCCTCGATGCCTCCCACCACGAAAAAGAATAACCCGGCGAAGAGATACATTATGCCGATCTTCTTGTGGTCTACGGTGGTCAACCAGTCTTTCCAACCGGTTGAAAAATCGGGTCGCATGAGACCGAGGTGGCTCTTCTGCGCAGTCGACGGCTCAAGGGAAACTTCAGGCTCAGCGACGGTATCGGGTGCAGTTGTTGTGCTCATATGCGGCGTCTGTGGCTGGGATTAAATTTGTTGCAAGAAGGTTGCTATATATTCCACGTCTTCTTTGGTGAGGCGAGGTGGTAAAGGATTCCCATCTTCGTCTTCAGGATGGATGATATTCTTGAGACCGCTTGCTGGGTAATACATTAAGTTGCCAGGCTTCACATCCTCGGAATGATAAATCCACTCCACCAAATTATCATACTGGACCTCCTTATCAACTTCGCCGTCCTCAGTGACGTTTTCCATCCAGCCCGCGGCTAACGACTTGCGATCCTTAATATTGGTCAAGTCTGGAGCAATCTTGCCCATCGAAACACCGTTGATATTGTGGCACATTGCACAGTTACCTTTTTGCATGTAAGCGAGCGCCCCTTTTAAATAATCAGTGTCCGCGATTTCCGGATTGTTAAACGCTGCTCCGTTCCAGGCTCCCCAGGTTTCAAATCCTTCCGGAGCTGGAATTTCGCGCTTCTGATGAGCTATCCACTGGGTGAAATCCTCGGGCTCCACGACCTCCGCGCGAAAAAGCATGTAAGCGTGGGAATCACCGCAATATTCCGCGCACTGTCCATAATAATAGCCGGGCTCATCTGCCTGAATCCACATCCAATTTACGCGCCCTGGCATCAGGTCCACTTTGCCTGCGATCTTCGGCAACCAAAAGGAGTGGATCACATCCTTCGAGCGCAATTCAATCTTTACGACTTTGCCCTTCGGAATGACCAACTCATTCGCTGTGACCACGCCGTCGAGTTGCGGGTATTCAAAAGACCACCACCACTGCCAGCCATAAGCCTTGATCGTCAACACTTCCTCGTCTTCGCCCTCAGCGATCTCGCCTTCATACCAATTAGCGAGGAGGTTATTTTCATAATCCCCATAACGCTCCTCATACTCAGCGCTATCTTCAGGAAGAGAGTGTTGATACCAAATGCCTTGAACCGTCGGGACTGCGATGAATACCAGCATCAAAACAGAACCAGCAATCAAGCCGACTTCAATCAATGGATTCCCATGGCCGACCGGCGCCATCGGTTCATCCTTGTTTTCCGGTGTCTCGCGAAATTTCCAAACGGCGTAAAAAAGCGAACCGGCAACCAAAATAAATAGGATAAAAGTTACCCAAATGGTCGCCCAAAATACCTCAAGCTGCATTTCTGCAATGGGTCCCTTGGGATCCCAGGTAGACATCCGGCCCTCGAACAAGAGTTCATTGAGTGAACAGCCAGAAAAAGCATGCACGGCAAACACACATGCAATCAACTTGAGCAGGTTAGAAAGACGAGAGGAGATGGATTTATCGCTAGAGCGTTTCATGATAAGGATCCAATTGAGCGCAGATTCTCAGAACGAAATAGTCCTTAGACACATTGGATTGTCAATGAATGGATAAGGATACGGCTTAATATTATATCGTCTGTCACAATCAATTATTGATATTAAGCGCACTAATCATTCATCACACTCCCATAAGACTGACAAATAGAGTTAATTAGAGTTAGGTTGATGGAAACCATTGATAAAGAAAGAAATAGACTAAGACACCGGTAATACTCACGTAATACCAAATTGGGAAAGTTATGCGCGCCCACTTGCGATGCTTCTCAAACCGTTCCTTGAAGGCCAGGAAGAAAGTTCGAAAGATCATTGGAAGCATGATGATCGACAAAAGAACGTGCGAAATCAGCATCGGATAATACACCCATGGCCAGATTCCTTCTCCGGCAAATTTGGTATTCACGTCTGCCCCAGCACTGGCCTTCAGTCCTTTGTGTGTGAGATATAATGCCAGGAAAATCGCCGAAATCGAGAACGCGCCAACCATGCAAAAACGGTGAGCATTCCGTTTATCTTGTTTGATAAGAACAAATCCAGCGGTCAAAAAAAGCGTCGCGGTGAAATTGAGTGCGGCGTTGATCGCGGGGAGTAGCTGAAGCCAATTCATTTTGCAGCCAGCAGCCAAACATCTAAGACGAGGGCTGAAAGAATCAGCGGCAAATACGAAATCGAAGTGAAGAACAGATACCGTGCTGCTTGATCACGGGGAGACTGAATCAAAAATTGGATCGCGAAGAACAAAAACGCAGCACCTGACAAAATCGCTACCCCGCCAAAAATCCACGAAGCAATCCCAAAAAATGAAGGCAAAAGGGTCACTGCAAAAAGCAAAGCCGTGCAGACCAGAGATTGAAGCGCGGCTGAAAACCCAGTCGGCTCATCAGTAGTCACCATCCGATAACCGGCGTCCGCATAATCTCGCCGGTGAGTCCAGGCAATCGCCATAAAATGCGGGATCTGCCAAAGCAAAAGGATTGCGAAAAGCACCCAACCCATCACATCGATCCGTTCTACTGCAGCGGCCCAGCCGATGAGTGGAGGGATCGCTCCAGGGATCGCTCCAATCGCAGTGTTCCAAGATGAAATTTGTTTCAACGGAGTGTAGACCAGCACATACAGAGCGATGGTCGCAAATGAAAGGGCCGCCGCCAAAAAGTTGTTTGCGTAGAGGAGCACAATGACGCCGACAAAGCTCAAGGTAAGGCCAAACAAGAGCCCTGCCTGTGGAGACAACTCACCCGAAGGAATCGGACGGCCCTTCGTGCGTACCATCATCGCATCAGTCTCCCGCTCCCACCATTGGTTCAGAGCGGCGGCGCCTCCAGCCGCCATCGTTGTTCCGATAATCAGACCAAAGATCGCAGGCCAACTATGAGTAGGGTCCGCGAGCATGTAGCCGACAATCGCTGTGATCACCGTCATCAAGCTCAACCTCGGCTTCGTGAGTTCGAAGTAAAGGCTCAGGTTCGAGCGAACAACTCGGGTGTTCGAGGTATAGGCAATTTCGGATGCCTGTTGAGAAAGACGACTCATGTTGGCAGAGTAGAAAAGACGATTAAATACTTGCAGATTCGCTAGATGCGGAAGAAGGCGTCAAGCCAACTGATTGTCGAGCAACTTCTGGGGAAGAAGAAGCTAATTTATAGCGGTATAGACGAAACACCAGCATCCAGGTCGAACCCATAAGAAAAGCTCCGACGAGCATATGCATCGTCGCTGCATACGCATTTTTAACGGTCCAAATGGTTAGGGCTCCAAGATAAATTTGCGCAATCAGGATGCCTATAACCGCAACCGCATTTCCCCCGAGGCGGGTTCGTAAATCTTGGTTTTTGAAAACCTGGACCACAAATCCAATCAAAGCGACGCTCGCAATAACCGCTCCTACTCGGTGCGCAAAATGGATGCTTATCGGAAAACTCCAAAAAGGCGGGAAGAGTGAATTCTCACTCGCTAGCGGAAATGTCGGAATCGCGAGTCCGGCATGGCTGTGTCGCATCACCGCCCCCACCAATATCTGCAAGAACAAAGTAATCACTGCGCACCATCCCCAAATTCGAGCCTTCCCGTAATCAATTGCTTCAGCCGACTCGCCCTTAAACCAGAAGGGGCTGTGCAAAACCGCAATAGCGATCAAGGAGCAAAAAACAAGCTGGGCCCCACAAGCATGCGCCACTGCAAAAGACTGAGCCACCACATTCGAATCGAAGCCCGTATTCAGTTGATCGAGAAGCACCCGAAAGCCTCCAAGCAGACCTTGAGAGACCACCAGCCAAAAGAGTGCATAACTCACGAGACGGACCCGCTTTCGCTCCTCGCGAAAGAAATGCCAAATCGCCGAAATAATCGCGAGAAAGCCCAACTTCGCTCCCATCAAGCGGTGGCTATGTTCCGCCAATTTATCCGACTCACGCAACCAGCCATCTGGGTTGATAGACCCATTTGAAAGAGGCCAATCCAAAAAAGCCATTCCGGCTTCGATGCTGGTAGTGAACCCGCCAGCATATAAAAGCAAGACCGACCAAGCCGCAGCAAAACACGAAAACGCGAAGAGACCGGGTTTAAAGTCCGCATTACGCGTTCTTAAAGATCGGTAGAAAGACGAAAGCACCCTACACCTAAAAACAATTCTGACCGAAGCTTCAATCCTCGAAGTAAAGTAATCAATCAATCTAATGGTAGCCATTAAAGACCCTTTTTGACGCTCTAACCCGAGAAACGGTCTACGATTTCTGTAGAAGCACCCCAGACACCGACTGACGAATCACTGGAGTTAATGGGAACCCACTAAACTGAATCGGAGTCGACTTTGACACTTTCGAACTTATCACACTTTATAATTGGAAATGCGCGTCCCAACAAAGTCCGTGTCAGCGATCGCCATCGGAATCCTTCTCGTCAGCCAGCTCCCTGGTAGCTCGACTGGATATTTCAACATCCTCGAAAAGCTCCCAGAAAGCACCGGCTACCGAATTGTCGAAACAGGTGCTGAACCGGGAACACCCATCTCGGCTATCGTTAACCCTGGAGACTTTGCCAACAACTACAGTGGGCAGACCGTACACGCCACCCTCTCAGAGCGCGTCGATGGCTCATTGTTATTGCACAACATATACCCCCAAGACCCGCTCTCAATGTCCCGGTTAGAGCAGACCAATGCCAACCTGCGTCGCGATACTGTCGAGCGAGGTCGACGCGTATTTCGACTCGAAGGAGACTTCATACCCGAATTTGCAGCCTGGAATGAAGAAGGAAAAATTGTCACAGACAAAGACTTCCGTGGCCGATTCATGGTCATCAATTTTATATTTTCCCGCTGTCCCACACCAGACATGTGCCCCGCTCAAACCATGCGCATGGCACGCCTCCAACGCGAGCTAGCGCGCCTCGAAAAATCTCAGGACGTCGAGCTGGTGTCATTCACTCTAGACCCGGAATACGACTCCCCAGGGATTCTTCGAGACTATGCTGAAACCCGAGGCATTGAGCTTTCAAACTTTTCTCTTTTGACCGCCCCAAAGACCGCCATGGAGGACCTATACCGCCAGTTTGGGATCGTAGCCTACGAAGCCGACGGGACCATCGACCACACCATAGGTACCCTGCTTGTAAGCCCAAAAGGGAAAATTCTCTACCGCAAGAGCGGATCTCGGTGGAGCGTCACTGAATTTCTAAAAAAAATCGACGAGGCCCAATCCTGACGGATCCTCAGGAAACAACTGGATCACACAGACATGAACAAAAAGCGCGTCCAAATCGCGGGAATCACAACCCTTTTCGCAGCCATATATTTCGGCCTGCGCAACATGCCCAATTCCCAATGTGATTTCCTGCATTACGAAGTCACAGAAGTCCTGGCCGACGGCACCGAAGTCTGCAGCGCCACCAATCACGCCGGCTGGATCGATCTCTCAAAAGTACGCTACCCTCTCAGTATGGAAATCGATTCGGGAGAGGCTGAATTGATTCAACCCGGAACTCCCGCAACCATCCACTTGAAATTCGAGACCGACGGGGGCCAGAGTATCTATCCACACGACCTTGCGATCACCCATACCGAACGCATGCACGTGATGATCATCGACCCCAGCCTCAATGATTACCACCATGTCCATCCGACCGCCGATGGCGCTAGCAATACCTTTACTTTTGAGTTCACCCCTCAAGAAGCTGGGGAGTATCGCGTATTTGCTGAGATGGTGCCTGTCCGCACCAAACGCCAAGTGGTCGCTCTCGGATCAATCCAGGTCTCTGGCCCAACAGACCAACCCCAGACCGCCCCCCGTTTCCAATCGCAGGTCGGAGATCTCGTTTTCAACCTTAATAGCGAAGACTTGCGTCGCGGTCGTGACGTTCCAGTCGGGATTTCTATCGAACGTACCGATGGCAGCGACATAGACCTCCAGCTCGTCATGGGAGCCTACGGCCACATGGTTGCCTTCGACACCGAGCGCAACGGATATAAACACATGCATCCTGTCGAATTCCCCTTCGCCAGCCCGCAAGCGGACGGCCAACTACAATTCCTCGTCAACCTCCCGAACTCCGGTCACTACCGCCTCTACGCCCAAGTCCGCATCGACGACCAAGATATTTTCGCCCCCTTCGATATTGAGATCTGAAATCGTTTGTCTGCACGCTCCCAAGCTCCGCAAAACACTTAATTCTCTAAGACGGCGTCTAAATCAGCCCGTTCCGATCACTCCGTCCTCCGTAGGCGCGCTACCCCTGCTCCATCGAATCCATCGCGGAACGGCAACGAAACGAATTGCTCCTCCAGCTCCCATTCATTCTCCGAAGCTTCGGAGAGGAAGGTAGAGACAATCCCCTCATTCTCCTCCTCCTCCAAACTGCAAGTAGAATACACCAACAATCCTCCAGGGGCCACCCAGGTGGAAGCCCGCTGCAGGAGCTTCAATTGAAGCGGTAGGATCTTGGTTATCGCATCCGGGCTGATCCGTAATCGGGCGTCCGGTTTACGGTTGAGCACACCGGTATTAGAACACGGCGCATCTAATAACACTTTGGAATACTGAGTCGGGTATCGCACCTTAGCTAAGGTCTCGTCAGACACCTGCAAAATATCTGCTTCATAGAGAGCGACATTTTGATGCAGCGCTCGAGAGACATTTGATTCCCACTGGAAATAACGATACCCGATGGTTTCACGCCCCTGGTCTATCCCATACACCCGACCTTCTGGACCAATCCGAGCCGCCAGGTTTAAAGACTTCCCACCCGGCGCCGCACACAGATCGAGAATCACGTCCCCCGATTTCGGATCGATAGCATTGCACGCTAAGCGAGTCGCCGGATCCTGCACAATCACCTGTCCACGATCCAGTAACCATTGCACCGAATCCCATCGCTGCCCGGTGTATCTGAAAAATCCGTCCAAGGGAGTCGGCTGCAAAGAGGGCTGATCCCGCTCTGGAATCTCCCCAAAGGCCCTCACAAACACCGTTGCCGGGGTTTGGTTAAACTTCAAAAGCTCACGGGTAGACGCAAACCCCCACCGCGCCACCCAGCGCTCGACGAGCCACTGCGGGTGGCTGAAATAACGGGCCATCGAGATAGGATCATCTTTGTGAGCCCCGACAGAGCATGCCTCAACCAATCGAACCCATTTGCGCAAAACAGCATTCACCAAACTCGATTCCCCCGCACTCATCCGCTTTTTCGTCTGCCCGACCGCGAAATGAATGCACGGGGCTACCGACTCGTTCCTTGCGAGCGTGTCAACCAACTCGAAACCCGAAACTTGGAGAACCGCTCGTAAGATCGGACGCGGATTGCGCTTCACCGTCTGGCTAATCAACCATTCCAGAAGGAAATGGTGCCTCAGCACACCTAAAAAAAGATGTTGGCAAACCTGTTTCTGCTGTACATTACTTAAACTTTGTGCTCTACGCAGAAAGCCATCAGCTTTCGCTGGGGTCGTTCCAAAATCACTGACGAGGCGCACCGCACTCCACCATCCACTTGCCTCTTCTTTACGATCCATCCTAAGCTTCATCCAAAAAACCTAGACAACGTCGGCTTCGACTTAAACGGAAGCCCATTTAAAAAAATCATGAATGCGGAGGTCATTGATACCTTAATTAAAAAGAAGCCAAAATTGAAATTGGCTCGAAAGAAACTAGAAGTCATGCAACCCGGCAAATACTGCCTGCACCGCAGTTGGGGTTTTGGCCGAATTACCGATTACGATGCAGAAAACACTCGCCTGATCATCGATTTCATCGAGGAAGGCAAGTCCGGACACTCGATGGACCCGGGTTTTTGTGTCGATAAGCTAGACATTCTAGATGACGGCGATCTCTTAGTGCTTAAGCATACCGCACCCACCGAGATCAGCCGCCTCCTAAAGGAAGAACCGGTTGAATTGATCATCAAGATCCTCTCTTCAAACGAAAGCCAATCCGCGTCTATTGGAGAAATCGAGCGCGTCCTTGCACGAGTGATCGGACCCATCAAATACAAAAAATGGTGGACCGCGACGAAGAAGCTCCTTCAGAAAGACCCTCGCATCGGCGTGCCGGTCAAAAAGACTGAGCCCTACTTCCTGAGAGACGAACCCCTCCGCCCAGAGATCGAAATCTTAGAGAAATTCAATGGCACCAAGAATCCAAAGCAAAAGATTCTTTATGCGGACGAACTCTTTATTATGGCGGACGGAAAGCCTGAACTCAAAGACGAGCTTCCCGGCATCCTCGAAGACCTCACCTCAACCATTCAGGAATCCAAAAACCTGACCATGGCCGATCGACTCTACGGAGTCTGGGTCCGCAACAACCTTGCCCGCGACCTTCACGAAGACGTCGAGACACTGATCCCGACTTCAGGATCTATTCTCGAAGCGTGCGACGACCTCTCACAACTTGCGGTCGACCTCCCGCACCAATACTACAAACGCTTCCTCGACCTAATTTCCCGGACGTTTCCGGAAAACTGGGTCGAGATCATTGAAGGACTGCTTTCCAACTCCGAAGGAAAATTCACCAACGAATGCGTCAACTTTCTCTTCGAGCGCGAAAAAGAGGCTAACGTAGGAACCTGCTTCCGCAACTGGTTGAACGAAAAAAGCATCAAGGCTCCCGTCTTATTCTGGATCGTAAAAAATCGGAATTCACGAAAATATATCAAGACCGTCGATCCCCTGATGGAGCCCGGCTTCCTCAAGGCAGTTTTCGACGCGATTGACAACGAAGCCCTTCAAATGTCTGGAAACCGACGCATTCCGCTCGCCGAACTAATCGGCGACGACGCCGACTTTATCCCAGACCTACTGCGCGATGCAAATGTCGAAATCGCACGCGACCTCGGCCAAACCCTACTGATGAATCAAGGCTTCGAAGAGCTTTCCAAAAAATCCCTCTTCGCGCGGTTCATTAAGGTGCATCCCTCCCTTCAGTCACTCATCGCCGGCGATGTTGAAGCCAAGGAGCAAGACGTCCTCATTGTATCCAAAGCGAGTTTCGACAAGGCGAAAGCCGAACTTGATGACCTCATCCAAGTCAAAATTCCTGAAAACAAAGAAGCCATTGCGACCGCTCGCGAACATGGTGACTTGAAGGAAAACTCCGAATACAAGATGGCTCGCCAGGACCAAGACACCCTCATGGCCCGCAAGGCACTCCTCGAGGCAGACCTTGGACGCGCCCGCGTATCGGACTTCACCGATACACCAGTCGACAGCATCGGCGTAGGCTCAGTGGTGACCCTGATCGAGGGTTCATCCCAGCGCGAGGTCATCTACTCATTCCTCGGAGCCTGGGACTCAGACCCTGACAACGACATCCTTTCCTACAAGACACCTCTCGGCAAAGCAGTCCTCTATAAGAAGGAAGGCGAAACCGCGACGACCAACATCGACGGGGTTACCGAGGACTGGACGATCAAAAAGATCGAGCGCTGGATCGATAGCCAGAGCTAGCAGACCCGATCGTTTCACTCTCCAAAAGAACCGAGTCCTACGCTCGGTTCTTTTTTTGTTTCGTTTCGCTTCACCCTCCACATCGTCTCAGGTTTAGACACCCTCCGTTAGCAAACCTTTCCCAATCCTTCCCAACATGCTTGAAGTCATCCGCCCCGACGGCCGCAATAAAGACGAACTCCGCGACATCCGACTCGAACCGGGCATTGCTCCCCACGCCACCGGCTCTGTCCTCGCAAAATTCGGAGACACTCAGGTCATTTGCTCCGCCACTATCGAAGACAAAGTCCCCCGTTGGATGCAGCAACAAGGAGTCTCGGGCGGGTGGATTACTGCCGAATACTCGATGCTCCCCTACTCCACCCTCGACCGCAAAGATCGCGACATCTCTCGGGGAAAAATCGACGGCCGCACCGTCGAAATTCAACGACTCATCGGACGCGCCATCCGGGCTGTTGTCGATCTACAAAAAATGCCCGGAAAAACCCTGTGGCTCGATTGCGACGTATTGCAAGCCGATGGCGGAACACGCACCGCTTCAATCACCGGAGCCTACGTAGCCGCAAAAATCGCCATAAAGCGACTCATCGCTGACAGAAAGCTCAAACAAGACCCCTTCACCGACAGTATCGCCGCAATCAGCGCCGGCATCTATCAAGACACCGCCGTTCTCGACCTCAACTACATCGAAGACAAAGACGCCACCGTCGACGCAAATATCGTAATGACCGGCTCTGGAAAATTCGTAGAACTGCAAAGTTCCGGAGAAGAAGCCACCTTCACCGAAGAACAGTTCAATGAAATCATCGCCCTGGCCCGCAAAGGCATCCGCGACCTGTCTCAATTTCAAAATACCGCCATCGGTGGATGATTATTACTAACCTCGAGAATACAAGGAAGCTTCTCGAATCAACACGAAATCAAGATTCAAAAACCGATGATTTAAATCGCCAAGAATCTGCATTTAGTATCAGAGAATCCGCTACTCGGAACACGACAGAATTCGGTAGATAGTCCTAAAAGCAACTTAGCAAGTTCCAGCGCAATATCAGCCGGTTAGCTCAAGCGATGTTTCAATTTTCGAAGTCAAAACGCCGAACGCATAATCAGACTTTCATAAACATCCAAAATAAATCTATAGGAATCAGATAGATCTATAGATAAATCGTATTCAGAATTGCACTCTATCAGACTGCTCGTTCTGGTCAAATTCGTTTGAGCCGAATAGCACTTTGGATTTTCTTTGTTAATTGGCTTGAGCGGATCAGGCTCAGTAACAGTTCGTTTTCTCTAGGAGTCGGTTGAGCCGTCAGATCACTAATAGGTGCATTTCAATTTGAATGACTCGAACTCCAGGTCATATATACAATCGACAAGGTCTGGAGTTTTCGACACCTCATCATAGTTGTGGCCTTTTCTCCCTTGGACATTTTCATACGCATCTTGCCGGTCATCCTGGTTATTATGACTGGGGCGCTGGTCCGCAGGGTAAATTGGTTAACCAAAAGTAGCGACCCTTCGATTATTGCCCTGTTAGTCAATGTATTGATGCCATGCCTCGCGTTCACCCACATCGTCCAGAATCCTGCATTAGAGAATTCCTCAAACCTTTGGCTCCCTCCGCTCATGGGGGCCATTTCGATCCTTCTGGGTTTCGGGATTGGCTGGTTAGCCATGAGATGGTTTCGCCCCGGGGCTCGGAAACCGAGACGGACTTTCGCGTTGACTGTAGGGATTTTCAACTACGGTTATTTTGCGATCCCTCTGGGTCTTGCCCTCTACGGAGATCGCGTAGTCGGCGTTCAATTTTTGTTTAATCTGGGGGTAGAGGCAACGCTTTGGTCAGTCGGAGTCGCGCTCTTGCGGAATTCGGGGGAGACCCATTCATTCTGGCAGAGCTTGCGCTTGTCGATGACTCCGCCGGTCATTGCAATTCTCTGCTCAATGGTTCTCAACATTTCGGGGGTCGGGGCTCATATCCCTGAGGCGGTGATTGGAGCGGCTGACCTACTCGGACGGTGTGCCATTCCGATCGGGGTCCTCCTGGTGGGGGCTCACCTCTACGATTTGGTCTGCGAAAACAAGGATTGGTATCAAGACTGGAAAATTCCTACGCTGGCATGCGTATTAAGACTATTGCTGATCCCTCTTATATTTTTGTTTGTCTGCCGCATGTTGCCACTCACCGAAGAGCTTAGCCGGGTTTGTGTGATTGCAGCCTCGGTGCCAAGCGGCATTTTTCCAATTGTCATGGCCCGAATCTATGGAGGCGACACCTTAGTGGCTCTCCGCGTCGTCCTTTCGACGACCCTAGTCGGGGTTTTCACAATACCCCTCTGGATCTCATTTGGAGAAGAATTCCTGCTCACCAGATTCAACTAAAATGAAAATGCGCTCGCTACCCAAACTTACGTTGATCCTCATATCCACCCTCCTCATAATCCACGATCGCCTAAGCGCGTCAGAAGATCGAGACTGGGGGAGTCTCACTGGATATATCGAGAACGATCTTTTCGTCGACTCCGACTCGGACTACACGAGCGGCGTGCGGGCATCCTATGTCTCTCCTGAAGTGACGGCTAATGAGCTTCCCGATTGGCTAAGATTTCTCAGGCCGCTGAGCGGAGACTCGGAAACCTGGTCATTCCTCGAAAATGTTTTGGCAATCGAGGAA
>JBCCBL010000045.1:0-12722 GCA_039034055.1 Verrucomicrobiota bacterium
CGGAGTGGGGTCCCCGTTGAGTTCGGTTCCACTCCAGTAATTCGCGGAATCTGACGTGGTGCCAAGTCTCGGGTTTACTGGTTCCGGGATTCTTTGCACGATTGCTTCGCACCACGCTTGGCTCTGGACTTCGCCGTCTTCGGGATTTAAATGTTCTCCATAAGATCGAATCCTGAAAGTGTCGCTGCGGGTGGTGATGAAGGAACCGATCGATTGAAGGATATCTGCTTGCAGGAGATAAGTGGACGCTGCATTAGCCGCGCTCATGGTGCTTGAATCGGCGCGTTGCAGATTTACTGGATGAGGGAATGTGCTGACTGAACCTTGCGGGACGTTGTTGGTTCCAACGCTATCAAAGAGATTTCGATTTAATTCTGGAGTCGCATCAATGGCCGCTTGGAGGACTCCGGCCAGGCCGTAGTCTCCGCTATCGAGTCTGCGATTCAAGAACTCAGAGAGGGTGAGGAACGGTGTTGGGGTCGCTAAGTCGTTTACGCGTGCGCGGATCTCTGCGACGATGCTTTCGGCTAGTTTATCGATCTCGCTATCAGAGAGGGCACGGAAGCCTCCCCAGGCATTGTCATCAGATATGTTCCCGGAGGACAATTGAGGCTTGGTGGGCTGTGCGATGCTTAGAAATGGAGTCGAATCGCTATCTAGGCTCTCGGCTGATGACGATGCACTCAAATATACTTGTTTATCACGAGCGCCTGATAAGACGGCGATCCAAGCCTCTTTAGACATCGAGTTTATATTGAAGGCTCCTTCCATAAGCAGGTTCTCCGCAGCTCTACGGTATCCATGGTTTCCGGTTGAACCCGGAGTGGAGCTTTCGAAACGTGGGTCATCCCCTGAAAAGAGTTTGGCTTGAACTGTTTCAATAGTTTCGTTTTCACCGAGTTCTAGCTTTAGGCGTTGGTTGGGAAGGGGGATCGGATCGTTGCTATCGAATGCATTTTGGAAGGTTTCTAATACACTCGAGTTGTTTTCATCGAAATCGTCACTGCCTGCGTCATAAGGAATCGAATATGAAGAAAAAAAGTATGAGTCCCACAGAGCCTCATTCATGAGGTAAGAGATGTCGTAGTAAATGCGTTCGTGACCTAATTGATTGTTGAATAATGCATATGTTTGTTCGAGAGCGATATAGGGGGAGGCGAACGAATTGGAAATGGCGAGGGCCGGCATATGATCATAGATCGTAATGTTGGCAAATTGAAGCTTTCCGAGCGACAGAATTGGAGCAGTAGGCAGCTCCAGTGATACGACACTGTTCAGCCCGGCACCGGGGCTTCCATCTGAGGGACCCCAATTCGCATAATCGCCTGCGATTAGGGTCGGTTCCTTTACTTCTAACTCCCAACTGGGAGCGTAAGTCTGTAGGCCAACGGGACCGTTTTGAGCAAGCTGCCCACTTGGGAATAGTGCGCGATTGTCCTTCACCGGAGCCAGAGGATTAGTCATGGTATAAACTGGATAGCGTATCTCCTCTCCATTTTGCGTGACAAATTGCGAGGGCCTGAGCTGGAAATCATACCGCATCAAAGCCAGGCTTTTATCGATGTCATCAAAATCCTCAGGGTTGATTCCGTCGTATCCGAATGAGTAATGGTATTCTGTAGGATCGTCACTGGGGTTGTAGAAATTGAGGTCATTTACAGGATAGCGATAGATATCAGTTATTGTTTCTCCGCCAGGAGTTTCACCGTAACTTGGACCGGGACCTAGCACCACTGAAGACACACTATAAGCTATGGGCCAGTCATCTATTTGACCAAGATCTGAGTCGTTGGATAGTCCAGAGCCATTCCCGCGCGTCATCAGAACAAAGGTTGGAGTCATTCTAGAATATCTCTTTACCTTCGATGCAGGCGTACCGTTAGACATCAGTTCTTCATTCATGTTGCTCCGCTGAGATGTCGTGGGGCGAACGGTGATCGTTAGGGAATTGATTCCCGTGTCAAATCGAGGCCCGATTCTATTGCCTTCTTGGGCCGCGTTTGCTTTTTGGGAGCCTGCCCAGTTTGGATATTCGCCGTCTACGATCTCGCCGGCTGTCCAGAGACGTCTGAGGTGTCTCACATTGTAGGACTTGAAAGATCCTGGAGCTATGCTTCCGGCGGCGAAAGCTGAACGAGACAAGGTCCCAGTCCCTACGTCTTCCATGAAGGGATCAACAGGGTTTCCGTTATTATCTACATCATCTGGCTCAGGTATCCCTTCGATAATGGTGGTAGACGGTTCGGGGCCTTCATATGCGTTAATCATGACCCCCAACCCCCTGGTTTGAAAGGACATTTCATCATGATTTATGGTGACATTGTAGGGATTATGGAAAACGTTTGTGACCCGCAATGAGGAGTAGGCCTGTCTCCCGGAAACTTCAACCCCAGCTCGATTGGTAAAATTTTCTTGTCTGAACCAAACGCCTTGCTCTGCAACCGAGCGACTCATAAAGGGTGTGTAGTTGCTCTTGACGAGGGTAGGAATCGGGACGAGCGCCGAAGACTGCCTCGAGCGAAGCGGATCGTATTGAGCTCCGTCGAAAAATAAATTTCCGAAACTGTATCCAATATGGTTGGCGATGACATCATCCCCACTATAAGTTTCCTCAAGGCCTTGTGTATACGCCGGGGATCCAGGGAGGTTTCCGAGTCCTCCCGCGAGCAACAGTGCTGGTTGCCTATTACCTTCGTCGCCTGCAGCGGAGGGCTGGTGGTAGGTCAATTCGCTATGGTTTAAATTGGGGCCGAGAAATTGAGCTTGAAAGTTGGGATTGCTCATGGGCTTCTCCATCCGGTGATAGATAGTGTAATAGTCGCGCAATACGTGCCAGGCGGGTCCATGTGCATCGGTGCCAGTTGAGTTTTCGAGCATGAAGACAGGTTGGACGTCGAAAGGGGCGGTGTCCCAAGGTCTGTATGCGTCGGGTCCATTTCCGGCAAATTCCGAGAGGTTGAAGTCGCTATCGTCCATCTCGAAAGCGAGGGAGAGGTCTTTTTTGAGGCCTCCGTTTTTCACGTCGGCGATGACCCCACTGGCGACGGTTGTCAGGTCGCTAAAATAGAACTTGTCAACATCCTGTGAATTCCCAGTGAGTAATTTAATGTCGGTCAGGGTATTGATGCGTGAGGTTTCGATGTTGGAGTCAATAGCACTCAAACCGGCGAACATGGAAACTTGGTTGATGGGGAAGGCGCTGATGGCCTGAACTTCGGCGAGTTTGAGGTCATTTCCAGAAAAGTCCTCAGTGTCGAATTCGAGGTTTATCCGTGCTTTCACACCCTCGTCCCCGATCCACCAGGCGTAGCGACCGACGGTGGCTCCGTCACGTTCGATTTCGGTCTCGGCAAGGCTCAGGATCACTGGTTCTTGTGGGTTGCTACTGCTCGTATTTTCGAGGGTTCCAGGCCCTAGCAAAACGGCTGTATTGTCGTCGTCCAAACTCGGTGAGGCGTTTTCATGATAGCCGTTGATGAGGGCACCATCTTCATCTTTGGCGTCGGAGGATAGCCAATTGATCAAGTCTCCCCGGCTTTGGCTCAAGTTCGTTGAAGAAACGTCGGCACTCGCCCACACTCCGACGGTGTTTACTTTGGAGTCATGGCCAGCAGTGAGAATTTCTGCAGTGGCGGAAACACGCTGGTCGGGACCCATGCTTTCCTGCAGTTCGCCAATGGCTAGTTTCATACCTACTAGGGCATTTTGTCGTGCCTGCAGTTGGCTAACGCTGGCATCGTTGCTAAAGCCTTCGACCCGGAGGATAGTCATCATGCTTATGATGAGTACCATGATGAAGGTCACTAAGGCTAAACTTATAACGAGAGCAAAACCCTGAGGTTTCGGATTGATTCTAGCTTTGGTGTTTTTTCGAGGCATAGGGTATATTTTGGAGTGAGTAAGAGCGAATTGTGGGAATACACCGATTCTGCATCTGTCCGTCAACCTTTGTGGTTTCGAAAAGGAGTTGCGATCGGTTCTAAGAAGATGCCTGGCGGCGGAAGGTGGCAATGTTGGTTGACCTTCATTTTTGGGAGCAGTTCGACTTTTAGGTGAGAGTCCTCTTCCAAATACTGGGATCTGACGTCAGCCGATCTCGTAGAATGATAAAAAATGTTTAAGAATCTTATGATTCTTTGTCGTTGGGGTATTTTTTGGATCTTGGGGCAAATCCAGGGAGGGATCATTATTTCTTCTTGGTAGAAGACTCTTCGAAAATTGATGAAATGTAAATTATTTATTTCAAAATGATGATCTTCCAGATAGATATCCAGAATCTTTCGATGGATCCAGATCCAGAGGTCTCGAGAGATTCGGCCCGAGTTTTAGGGGCATTTGGCTCTCTCCGAAGCAGGCTTGTCCTGGATAAACGGCATCCTGGAGAGGTAAAATAGTGAATTATTTTACGAAGGGATCTTCTCGAATGATCTGAAGACCTTGGTTTTTGAGAGCTTGTTCGTAAATTTGAGTGGCTTCGTAAATGCGATCAAAGTCCGGATCTGGATGCTAGAGGTCCAGCCAGTGCGACAGTGTTTTTGCAATGTGCTCTAGACATCCTCGTCCGCTAGCCAGCGAAATGAGATAACTTTAAACTTGCGACCCAAGGGAGTCGGGTCGCCGTTGAGTTCCTGGCCGCTCCAGTAATTTGCGGAGTCAGCAGTGGTCCCAGTCCTCGGGTTCATCGGTTCCGGAATTCTTTGCACAATGGCTTCGCACCAAGCTTGGCTTTGCACCTCGCCACTGGCAGGGTCCAAGTGTTCTCCGTAGGATCGGATTCTGAAGGTGTCGCTACGGGTGGTGATGAAGGAACCGATTGATTGAAGGATATCTGCTTGCAGGAGATAAGTGGACGCTGCATTGGCCGCACTGATTTCGCTCGAGTCGGCGCGTTGCAGATTTCCTGAGTGAGGGAATGTGCTGACTGAAGCTTGAGAGACGTTGTTGGTACCAACGCCATCAAAGAGATTTTGATTTAACTCTGGAGTCGCATCAATGGCCGCTTGGAGGACTCCGGCGAGGCCGTAGTCGCCGCTATCGAGTCTGCGATTCACGAACTCAGAGAGGGTGAGGAAGGGTGTCGGCGTCGATAGGTCGTTTACGCGGGCCCTGATTTCTTCGATAATGTTATCAGCCAATTTTTCGATATCGCTATCTGAGAGGGTTCGGAAGCCTCCCCAGGCATTGTCGTTGGAGATGCCGCCAGCTGTCAGTTCGGACTTGGTGGGCTGTGCGATGCTTAAGAATGGAGTTGTGTCGCTGCTCAAGTTCTCAGCGGTTGCCGATGCACTTAGATAAACCTGCTTGTCGCGCGCGCCTGACAAGACGGCGATCCATGCCTCTTTGGACATCGAGTTTATATTGAAGGCGCCTTCCATAACAAGGTTTTCAGCGGCCCTGCGGTATCCATGATTTCCGGTTGAACCTGGATTGGAGCTTTCGAAACGAGGGTCGTTCCCTGAGAAAAGTTTAGCCTGGACAGTGGAAATGGTTTCGTTTTCGCCGAGTTCTAGTTTTAAGCGCTGATTCGGAAGGGGAATCGGATCGTTGCTATCGAATGCATTTTGGAAGGTTTCTAATACACTCGAATTGTTTTCATCGAAATCGTCACTGCCTGCGTCATAAGGAAGGGAATATGAAGAGAAGAAATATGAATCCCATAGGGCCTCATTCATGAGATAGGAGATGTCATAGTAAATACGTTCGTGGCCTAAATAATTGTCGAAAAGAGCGTAAGTCTGATCCTGAGCGAGGTAGGGTGAGGCAAAGGAATTGGCTATGGCGAGGGCCGGCATGTGATCATAGATAGTAACATTGGCGAATTGAAGTTTCCCGATGGACAGAATAGGAGCGGTGGGTAGCTCTAGTGAAACGACATTGGTGAACCCATCACCTGAGCTTCCATCTGAGGGTCCCCAGTTCGCATAATGACCAGCGATTATGGTAGGTTCTTTCACTTCGAGTTCCCAACTGGGGGCGTAAGTATTGTAGCCGGTAGGGCTGTCAACGGTAAGCTGACTGGCCGGGAACAAGGCACGATTGTCTTTCACCGGAGCCAGGGGATTCGTCATTGTGTACACTGGATAGCGTACCTCTTCCCCATTTTGCGTGATAAATTCCGAGGGCCTGAGCTGATAGTCATATCGTATCAATGGCAGACTTCCCTCGATACTTGAGTAATCCTCGGGATTGATTCCATCGTGCCGGAAAGCGTAGAGGTATTCGTCTGGATCGTTATCGGGGTCGTAGAAATTGAGATCACTTATCGGGTAGCGGGAGATATCGGAGATGGTTTCTCCACTGGGCGTCTGATAGTAGTTCGGACCTGGGCCCAAAACCACCGAAGAAACACTATACGCTATGGGCCAATCATCGATTTGCCCCATATCTGAATCGCTGGTCAGCGCATCACCTGCTCCGCGCGTCATCATGATAAAGGTTGGATTGAATCGCGAATATCTTTCGACTACTTCCGTTGTATCCCCAGACAACCCAGGTGCGTCCATATTTGCCCGTGCAGAGGTCTGAGGGCGCGCAGTGATCGTGAGGGAGTTGATGCCCAAGTCGAATCGAGGTCCAACTCTGTTGCCCGATTGAGCATCATTGGCCTTCTGGGAGCCCACCCAGTTGGGATAATTACCGTCTGTAATCTCACTTGCCAGCCAGGTACGCCGAATGTGCCTTACATTATAAACTTCAAAAGATCCCGGGGCGATGCTTCCTTCCACGATTGCAGTACGGGATAATTGGCCAACATTGATGTTTTCAATGTATACATCAATGGGGTCACCATTTTCATCTACATCATCTGCCTCAGGGATCCCCTGAACGAGAGAGGTGGACGGTGGGGGACCTTCAAACATGTTTAAGCCAACCTGCATTCCTCGAGATTGAAAGGAAATCTCGCCATGATCTAGGGTGACGTTGTAAGGATTATGAAAAACGTTTGCGAATCTTAGTGAGGCGTAAGCCTGCCTTCCAGAGACCGAATTCCCATCTCGATCGGTAAAGTTCTCCTGTCTGAACCAGACGCCCTGCTCAGCCACTGAGCGGCTCACAAAGGGCACGTAGTTGCTCTTGACGAGAGTGGGAATCGGTGCGGTAGCCAATGATTCCCGTGAACGGAGCGGATCATGTTCAGGCCCGTCAAAAAATAAATTCCCATATCCGTAGCCGGAGTGGTTGGCGATGGCGTTAGTTGTGTCGTAGCCAAAGTCTCCTTCGAGAGACGTTATGTAAGACTCGTTACCCCGAACACTCCCATGACCTCCAGCTAGCAATAGTGCAGGTTGCCGATTGCCATCATCACCCGCTGCAGAGTCCTGATGGTAGGTCGGATCGCTGTGATTTAAATTGGGACCGAGAAACTGAGCTTCCAAGGTGGGATTTGTCATGGGGTTCTCCATCTTGTGGTAGAGGGTATAATAATCCCGAAGTACGTGCCAAGTTGGCCCGTGGGCATCGGTGCCGGTGGAGTTTTCGAGCATAAAGACAGGTTGCACGTCGAAGCTAGCGGTGTCCCAAGGGGTGTAGGCGTCGGGGCCATTTCCAGCGAATTCCGAGAGGTTGAAGTCGCTATCGTCCATTTCGAAAGCGAGGGAGAGGTCTTTTTTGAGGCCCCCGTTCTTTACGTCGGCAATGACCCCGCTGGCGACCGTCGTCAGTTCGTTGAAGTAGAGTTTGTCGACTGCTTGAGAACTCCCGGCCAGTAGTTCAAGGTCGGTCAACCTGTTGATGCGCGGTGCCTCGGTGCTGAAGTCGATAGCGCTTAAACCGGCAAACATGGAGACCTGGTTGATGGGAAAGGCGCTGACTGCGTGCACCTGGGTGAGTTTGAGTTCGTTTCCCGAAATATCTTCTGCGTCGAATTCGAGGTTCACCCGTGCTTTCACACCCTCGTCCCCGATCCACCACGCGTAGCGTCCCACGGTGATGCCGTTGCGTTCGATCTCAGTATCGGCCAGACTGAGGATGACTTGCTTATTGGAGTCGTCCGCTTGGCCATCGTTGTTGGCGTCCTGGAGAGTTCCTGGCCCTAGCATGACGACAGTGTTGTCGTCGCCCAGGTTTGGTGAAGCCGATTGGTGGTAATTTGTGGTGACGATCCCGTTGCTCTTGGCGTCTGAGGCCAACCAATTGATCAGGGCTCCCCGGCTCTGATTCAAGCTGAGGTTGCTTGAAGTAATATCAGCGCTCGCCCAAACTCCGACCGTGTTTTCTCTAGACGCATGCCCCGCTGTGAGTATTTCAGCGGTGGCTGAAACCCTTTGATCGGGTCCCATGCTTTCCTGCAGTTCACCCATTGCCAGTTTCAAACCGATGAGGGCGTGTTGTCGCGCATGGACTTGGCTAGTGTTCGCATTATTGCCGAAACCCTCGACGCGGAGGATGGTCATCATGCTGACGATGAGCACCATGATGAAGGTGACTAAGGCTAGACTCAGTATTAGGGCGAATCCCTCGTAATTCGGGTCTATTTTGGCGGTGATGTCTTTTCGAGGCATAGGGATAATTTTTGGGAATGCCAGGAGTTGAGATACCTATAATTCGCCCATTGGGTAACCCTCCTTAATATAAGTTGGTCAAAAAACGAACGACTCAGAATTTGATCAGTTTGTACGAAGGCGGGAGGGAAGTGCTATCGAGTCGATTTCGCTATTAGCCAAGCGCCTCGGAGAGCCTGTTTTAGAGATGCCTATGTTTACCTCTCTATAAGTCTACCCGCTACCCGGAGGAGGGAATGAGAAACGTTTTTTGAGCCTTGCGGTCCGTTACCCGAAGTCCCGAAGCAAGAGCCTGGGACTAATTCTGAGTAGCATCGACTCCTAAGCTGATGAACAGACTCTCTGGAGGATCGATGAAGTGTAGGTTAATGATCTCATACTCGGAATTCAGTGTGTCGACTGTGGTGGTATCTGGACGGTACGGATTCAAGGAATTCGAAATGTCGAGCCAGTTTGTCAGGTCGCTACTGGTATCCACCTGATACTGAAAGGATGTTTGGGACCGATGGTTGGTGTAGCTGTAGACTAGGTCACCGTTCGGAAACACGGAACTCACAGGTATTCCAGGGAGGGGAGTGTCACCAGGGACAGTCTGCGCTAAGACGGTTGATGAGGGATCGCCAAGGCCGAAGAGGAAATATTTAATATTACTCAATCCATTGTTGGAAAAATCCGCCAAATCGTCGCTTCCATCGGGATTCAAGCCATATTCGTATCGAAAGAGATCCTCGGGAGGTCGCGTGTTGATCCATTTTGCGACCATGACGTCCCTAAAATTTTGGAAATCCAAGGAACTGAGAGCTTGGTCGAATATCTGAATTTCCCCGAAAATTCCGTCGAAGCCCTGACCGGATTCGTTTGTCGATCCTCCGAGTCGCATCGGCGTTAAATTTGAGAAATCACCGTTGATGGAGAGTGTCGCCGTGCCTTCGCTGCCCTGAGAGTCCCAGTAGTAAAGGGATCCAGTCGAGGCTTCATAGGTGACACCGAATACCACTGTTTCGCCGCTCACCACCGGTGTGTCCATGGTTGCAAGAAACCGTTCGCTGGTGTCATTGATGCGCATCGCGATTTGGCGATTAGAATCTAAATAAATACGGATATTTGGAGTCTGATTGCCGCTTTGCGCTGATATAATCGAGGTAAACTCGACTGGATCATTGAACTCGATCGCACACATAATGGCGAAGCCATCGCCGCCCGAACCGTTTTGAAAATTGAATAGGTTGTCCATTTGAGTGCCATCCAAGATGATCTCGGCATCTAATAGATTCCAACGAACACCGAGAGCCCCCGAATCCATCGCAGACGTACTATTTTGCAGCATGCCTACCGAGTCGATGGTGTTCCCGAGTGGTTCGATGCTTTTGTCTGACCAAGTTGTGATTGCGCTATTGGAGCGGGCGATGCTACTCCAATCATCCGCGTCGTAGTGGACCACAGGGGTCGCTTCATCCGACCCAACGACGATCTCCAGGCTCGCTGTCGAGGTATTGAGAAATCGGTCGGTAGCCGAGACTGTAAAAGTATTGATACCTAGGTCGCCAGATTGAGGGATTCCAGACAGTGAGCCATCCTCGGCAATTGAGAGCCAGGCGGGGCCTGATAATTTGCTGTAGGCAAGTATATCTCCATCGGTATCGATGGCTGACCCCTGGATAGTTCCGGAATAGAGAATGTCCTGAAACGCTGCTGGGCTGACCAGTGGATCGCTTGTGAAAGCGGGTTGATTTTTATTGAGTGAGGTGACGAAGATCGCCCAGTCGTCTGTCGAGTTTGATGGCGGACTCCCCAGGTTAACGAGGCTGCCGCCAGTGACGCTGTCAACTGATCCAGGCTGTAGGCCGACACCGTTGCGCGGATCGAACCAAAATATGTCAAAAGTCTCGTTTGTGCCGGTCAGGTCAAGCTGAGCACTGCCACCGGTTGGAAGATAGACGACATATTCAATGCCTGGATTGGCAAAGCAATAATTCCCCGGATCCACCAGGCTGTCATCCGGATTCATGAGTGTAATGTCTGCCAAATAGGAACCGAGGAAATCCTTGGCGCGAACCATCGTCTCGTAGTATTCGACGAAACGTTCATATCCATCCTCTCCTCGGAACTTACTATCTTCATCGTTGTAGAATCCGACTCCCGCGGCTCCTGCGGTGAACGCAGCCCAAACCGAGTCTTTTCGCCAGGTATCAATATCCGGATATACGGCCGAAGTATAGGGCTCATCGTATGAAATGATCCATGGGCGATTCGCTGATACTGAATTATTTCTCCAATAGAGCACTTTGTCATGTCCCCATGATGTCTGGTCAAAATATCCCTGCAGGCTCACTCCGCTAAATGGCGCTAATCCTGATATGCCAGTGAATATGTCATCGCCAGGACTCGCTATGGGGTTGTGGACTACGATTTGGTCTTGGTAGGGGAGTAACTCATCTAGATAGGTGGCAAAATCCAGTCGGTCCTGAGTGTCATTTGATTGACCGTAAACGGTATTGTCATCCCAGCCGTTTTCCTCGCCGATATTCCAAGTTATGGCGTTGAGGTATCCAAAACGTGCGGCAAGTTCTCGGTAATAAAGCTTACGAGAGTCGGCAAACGTCGTTTTGGATGCTACGTCCGGAGCATCTAGGTTGGCGTAATGCTCAAAAAAGGACTGATTCTCCTGCTCGGTTAGCACGAATTGAGCTTTCAATCCTTTAGACATCATATGATCGAAGACAATTTGCCATTGGGCCAACTTCGAGACGTCATAGACTTTAAGATCGTCTGGAAAGGTGAGGGGATTTGATCCTGTTTCGCTCGAATTCAAATCCTTCCAATTGTAAGGCCAGGGGTGGGTTTGTTTCCCATCGCCCTCTACATTCATGGTCAGAAAATACTGACAATTTACCCCGAGTGAAGTGAGGTAATTGATCGCTCCGATGATACCCTTTCCTCGGGGGCTGTCATTACCTACCCAAGTTGGATCGCCTTCATTCCAATCATCGATATGAGATGCATAACTACGAGGGGCAAATCCTCCGGAGCTATCAAATTCGCCATAGGCGAGGAAGACTTCGGGCACATTTGCCTCGGCTTTCAGGAAAGCTCCGCCGCCTCCAGACCACTCCGGATAGTGCTTTCCTGTGTAGAGCAGCTTGCCTTTTTCAGGAGACCTGAAGTCATCGCCACTTTTATCGGATTCGGTAATAAAAAAAGTACCGACCGCACCGTCATAGGCGGCAAGTTCTGTTCCGACATCTCCACTCTGGATCGCGATTCCGGCTCCCTCTCGAAAGTCTACATGGTAGGTCCATCGCCCAATTTCAGTGGGCAGAAAGTGGGCTCGCCAGATATTACCAGAAACGGCACTGGTATTGGCGGCGTCACCGTCCGCGGCGAAAAAGCCAGGAACGGTAATTTTGGTGTCCGTATCAGGATGAATGAACGTAACCGTCATGCGTAAATCGAGAAATGGATTTGGAGTCTCTGTTTCAGATGCATTAGGCCCGACAAGATCAAGCGTTGTCCTATGCCACTGTTTCAACTCACCCGTTATGGTCGCTTCTTTCTCAGTATATCCAAGTTGGTCCAGCTGGTGCTGTTTCGCTTTAGAAGGGACAAAGCCCAGCGCGTTTACCAAGCTGTAGGACGGAGTCTCTGGAAACCCCGGTGATTCCTCTAATCGATAGAGGACGAGGCGGTCGACGGCAAAACGCCTGGATCTTGGGGCAATCTGTAGGCGGTATTGGCCGGTTGCTGGAATCGCAAAATCAATAGCCGGGTCATTCGTGTGTTCAGCGTTGGATTCATAGTGCCATATGTGCGTAAACTGTTGATTGCCCTGGCGCCTTTCCCAATTGACTGTGAAGGCCTTATACCACTGCTCCTCTTCATTTTCCGGGTTGATCCAAGTTGGAGGTACGCCATTCTCCGCAGGGAGGAATCCGAATCCATCCCGTCGGAGCCGCATCCAGATATCGTTCGTCTCGCTGTAGTCTTCTCCGTCATCGGGCATCATGTTCCCACGCACTACGAAGCGATACACACCGGGATTAGTGATGGTGAAATCGTAACCAAGGGTGCCTTCAACTTTTTTCAGAGTCCTTTGAATCTTACTTCTAATGTACTGGCCACCATGCGCGGCATCATTGCGATAATATTCACCTTCAGATTGGCTTTCATCGAAAGGATCGATCGGAGGATCGTCACTCAAGGTCTGCCAATTCGCATTATTAG
>JBCCBL010000046.1:0-12700 GCA_039034055.1 Verrucomicrobiota bacterium
CGCTTGAAATCGGTCATGGATACCGTGGATAATGTAAACATTTTTATCAGTGAGGGAGCGGGTGTCGAAACGATTGTCGCGGAGATGGAAGCGAAGGGAGAAGAGGTGCCTCGTGACGCCTTTGGTCATGTAAAACTGGATGCCGTCAATCCTGGGAAATGGTTTGGTAAGCAATTCGCGGAGATGCTCAGCGCCGAAAAAGTGCTTGTCCAGAAGAGTGGGTACTATGCACGCGCGGCCGCTGCGAATTCCGAAGATCTGCGCCTTATCAAAAGCTGCACCGATCTCGCGGTCGAATGCGCCTTCAAGCGCGAAGGTGGTGTCATCGGGCACGACGACGATCAGGGATTCGTCCTGCGGGCTATTGAGTTTGAGCGCATTAAGGGAGGGAAGCCGTTCGACATTGGCACTCCGTGGTTCACCGAGCTGTTGGAGTCGATTGGTCAGCCGCTGGGCCCGGTCGTCGCGAGCAGTCATTAATTCTTTTCTCGATACGGCTCTGAGAAACCGGGGCCGCTTTTTCTTTATGAAGCTTCGGGTGTGCAGAGAACGGTTGATCGCGCTTGTATTGATAGTTGTTTCCTCAACGGTCTTGGAAGCCATCGAGATCGCACGCTCGAGCCCGAGCCCACTCAGGTATCCGCGCTTGTTTATTCGTGAACGAATCGAGGGGAATGCGCTTTTTTTGATTCGAGTGGATCAAAAAGAGAGTCCTCCTGCCTTTTCAATCATAGACACGACTGAGCCAGGCCTCGTTCAACATGCTGAGGATGTGCTAAAGAATCAAAATTGGGAAATACCCGATGAAGTCACCTATCCACTACGTTTTGAGGCTACATGCACGTATCATTACAAGACGAAGCGCCTCCAGATTTGGGTGAATTCCCAGGCATCCGAAAATCCCGAAACGGTCGCTTTTGAAGATCTCAGCGGAAAGCCGATTCCGCAGCGAAAAATCGAGCTACCGGTCCCTCAGGGAGAAGCTCAGAAATCGATTGTCCTAAAGGTCCCAGTCAAAATTTCGAAGCTGGGCCGGGTTCAGTTGAAAAATCCTGAAAAACGCGAGAGCACGCCGTTTCATCGAGATGCATACGCAGTGCTCGAGGACCTCATTTTCACCCCACCCGTTTACAAAGGTCGCCCGGTAGATACCGAAGTGATCCTTCCAGTGGTCTTCAAACCAAGGCTTTAAAACGGGGCAGGGCGCTCAGTAAAAACGAAAGCGCGCCTTCTCCTAAAATCCCCTCAATCCCGCTCCTGATGCGGGCTGCCCCTGATTTATTTTTGTCAACAAATTTAACCCCGTCCCTTATTTTGAGCAATTCGATCGTATGGAATATTGGCTAGAATCGTGACCGGGATGGCTAGCGAAGGGTGGCTACCGCTTGAGGTGAAGTCGATTCAACTCAGGGCTCGTTCGACTGCGGCTTGCGTGTGAATGGCGGTAGTATCAAAGAGCGGGATATCGGTATCAGATGCCTGCACCAGCATTGCGATTTCGGTGCACCCGAGGATGACCCCGTGGGCTCCTCTTTGGTGCAGTTTTCGTATGATGTCGAGGAAGGCTCTTTTCGAAGAGTCCAGAGTATTCCCAAGGCAGAGTTCCTCATAAATGACACCGTGAATGATCGAGCGTTCTTCCGACTCCGGCAAGAGCACCTGAATACCGTGCTGGTCGCGGAGGCGGCCTACATAGAATTCTTGCTCCATGGTGAATTTCGTGCCGAGAAGTCCAACGCGTTCTAGCCCCTTTGCCTTGAGATGCTCTGCGGTTGCATCGGCTATATGTAGGATCGGGATCTGGATACGCTGGGCAATTTGGTCGGCTACCTTATGCATCGTATTGGTGCAAATCACCAGGAAGTCAGCGCCCCCGGCTTCGACCGCCTGGGCGGACCTGGAAAGCATGTCACCGGCCCCATCCCAATCGTCGGCATGTTGGAGTTTCTCGATTTCGTCGAAGTCGACACTGATCATGCATATCTTCGCTGAATGGAGGCCTCCGAGTTTTTCTTTAACACCTTTATTGATGGCACGGTAGTAGGTCGCGGTTGATTCCCAACTCATCCCCCCTAGCAAGCCTATGGTTCTCATCTTGGTCATGGATCGAATTCTTTGGCTATCACAGTAGCAGGCGAGTGCAACGTGTTTTAGGGACAATGCATGCGACCCTCGCATGATCTTGTTCGTGAGAACGGGAATTTTTTCCCCATTGCGAGGATCTTCATCCTGGCATGCGGGGGTTCCCCGCTTCTTGCTGTGAGATTGAGCGGTCTTATCCCGCAGCTCCAACATCACTCAAAAGAGATTTTTTATGGCTACCGCGACACTTACTGAAGGCTCCCTCCCGAAACAGATTCGAGGAATCGCGCTGCCTTTGAGCATCGGGTTTTTCTTCAATACGATGTATAATGTCGTCGATTCGTTTTACGCAGGACAGGTCTCGACCTCCGCGCTTGCGGCGATGGCGTTGTCATTCCCAGTGTTTTTTATAATTCTGGCCCTGAGCGAAGGGGTTGCGCGCGGGACGTCGGCTTTGGTTGCGGGGGCGATTGGCGCAGAGGATTCGGAGAAAGAAAGTATCCTGACGATCCAAGTTTTTTCCCTCGGGTTGATTTTTGCTATTTCGATGACCTTCATTGGCCTGGGCGCCGCTGAGCCCCTCTTCAAATTGATGGGGGCGACCGGTCCGGCTCTGGAGGTCGCAGTTCAATACATTCAACCGCTTTTCATTGGATCTTCATTTTTCTTATTGAGCAGTTTGAGCAACGCCATCCTCCTGGCCCACGGGGATAGCAAGACGTATAGTAAGGTCCTCATCGCAGGGTTTTTCCTCAACCTCATATTCAATCCGTGGTTCCTCTATGGTGGTTTTGGCATACCTGCGCTCGGAGTTGCCGGTATTGCCTGGGCGACCGTGGTGATTCAGGCTTTAGGGGGTCTGTTTCTCTTCTCGGTTATTTTGCGAAGAGGCTACGTTAAGTTGGGTGATTTGCTCAAGCAACGCCCTCAACTTAAGGTGTACGGAGAAATTCTCCGGCAGGGGATTCCGACCAGTTTTAGCTTCATGTCGATTGCGCTCGGGTTTTTCGTGACAACTTATTTTCTCAATACATTCGGTGAGGTCGCAGTCGCCGCTTTTGGTGTGGGCACCCGTATCGAGCAGATCGCGTTGCTCCCAGCGATCGGGCTTGGTTCAGCGATTGTATCGATTGTTGGGCAGAACAATGGCGCAGGAAAAATGGACCGAGTGCAGGCGTGTGTTCGTCTTTGTGTGCGCTATGGCTTTTTCCTAATTATTTCGGCTTCGGTCCCGCTCTTTTTTTTCGCAAAGCAGCTCGTGGGCGTTTTCACAGACGATCCCGCAGTGATTGAAGCCGGTGCGGTTTACATAAAGATTATGGCCTTCATCCAATGGTCTTACGTGGTCACTTTTATTTACGCTGGATTCCTTCAGGCAGTGAAGAGGCCCGGCTATGGTTTTGTGGAATCAGTGATCCGAAAAATAGTGCTTCCGATCGCGGTCTTCTATCTTTTGGTCAAAGTGTTCGATGTTGGGCTCAATAGTTTTTGGTTCGGTATGGTTGGTATCAACGTGACGATGGCTCTGGTTACGGTTTTATATGGTAGGTGGATGTTGAAGCGCTTGGTATCCGGTAGCTTGTAGTTGATTTTGGTGTCAAACTTAGGTTGCAATCATGTTTGAGCACTGTTTGTTTTTCCGTTTAAAATTCAAATGATGACACTTCGTCCAGAGAGTTTAAGACGATAGGGCCCATTTTTAAAAGAGCTTCGTCGGGTCGGATGAGATCGGGGATTTGGATTACCGTCATGTGTGCTCCAAGGGCGGATATTACTCCGTTTCGCGAGTCCTCTAAAGCGAGGCAGTCTTCAGGAGCCACCTCGATCCGACTCGCGGCCAATTCGTAAATTTCCGGGTCTGGTTTGCTTTCGCGGACTTCGTCTCCCGATACGACAGCATGAAAATAGCCCCAAATGCCGCTTTGGGTTAGCTTCTTTTTGGCACCGTGTTGGGGGCTTGAGGTAGCAACGGCTATCGGAATATTGTGAGCTTTCAGATATTCGAGTAGGGCTCGAGCGCCTGGTTTGAGCGGGACGCCCTGGCCGGTAAGGATTTGATAGTCTCTATTCCACGCTTTTGCGAATGCTTCGTATTTTGACTTCGATTTAATAGCGTCCTGGAGGATGCGCCGGCTTCTCTTGTGGTTTGTCCCAACACAGCTCTCGAAGACGCTTTGGGGTAGGTCCAGCCCGGCCGCTTCACAGGCGGAACTGAATGCCCGGAGCGCTATTTGTTCGCTATCAATCAGTAGACCATCCAGGTCGAAGATGACGCCTTTAAAGCTTTCATGCAGAACTCCCATAAGGAGCCGTATGTCCGTTGGGCGAGCGTGTCAAGTGGGGATGGGCGGTCTTAGACTCTGGGATCAGATTGGACTGTATCTGCGTGTGTCGATTGGATCCCTATTGGGGAATGGGAAGCGAAGAAGAAGCGGTGTCTGGACTGGAGGTCTTTTTGGCTGTGCGTGAAGGGCCACGCCTGCTCCTGAGCAAACTGAGCCAGGGCTGGATGTTGAGCAATTCCAGTCTCAAGAGCAATCAGGTGAGGGTGTGATGCGTCGATCATGTTTTTGCTTTCCAGTAGAATTTGTCGAAGGTCGCCTGCTCCGTCCATATCGCTTCCTATGAGGGCTTGGGTGGGTTCGAAATCCCTCACTTCGGGTGCTGCAGAGTCTACCTCAGCTTGAGTGAGATATGGGGGATTCGATACAATAAGATCAAAGGGGCCTTCTATTTCGGTGAACCAGTGGCTTTTTGCAAGCTGTATTCGTTTCACCAAGTCATTTTTTCGTGCATTTTCCTCAGCAAGTTCTAGGGCTTCGCTTGAGGAGTCTACCGCACAGACTTCCGCTGCTGGATACTCGGATGCCAAAGCGATGGCAATAGCGCCGGAACCTGTCCCGAGATCAATGATACGACGGGGAGGTGTATCAGAAATTTGGTTCCACATACCGACGGTATGTTCAATCAGCTCCTCGGTCTCGGGCCTTGGAATGAGGGCACCGGGCTGGCAATTGAGGGTGCCTTTCCAGAAATCGGTTTCGCCAATGATGTATTGAAGCGGTTCTCGTTTGGCCCGCCGTCGGACCAGTGGGCGAATTTTGGCGAGAGCCCTTTCTTCCAAGGGGCGTTGGGCTTGTAAATAGAGGTCCATCCGCTTGAGGCCAAGTGCATGAGCAATGAGGTGCTCGGCCTGCAGGCGCGGTTTTTCAATGGTTCGCTCTTCGAAATACTGGGTGGTTTTGTTGAGAATGTCTAAAATACTATTCACGGGAGAGGTTCCGATGGATTTGCATCCTGTTTCACCAATTCAGCCCGAATCAGTATTTTTTGTTCTAAGGGCGGGTTGGTGATCAGCTCGAAGCCATTGATCACGAGCACTTCTTTCCCTTCTTCTTGGGTGACATATTCGGAGGATTGCTCTCTGCCGATGCGTGTGGGATCTGAAGGGACCCAGACGAGGCCGGTGTCCGTAGGGGTGGCCTGCATGACTCTGGACTGATTCCCTTCCTGGATGATGGCGGTGATGGTGCCATTTTCGACGCTGGTTTCTGAAAACGCATATTCCAGTCGATCTTCGTTTCCGTAAGTCGCGAGTCCCTTCAGCACATGTTTGTCCCACCAATAGCTTTGGTTAAGCGAAACGAGTTTGATAATCTGTCCTGTTTCCGAGCTGATGATGAGGGTGCCTTTCCAGATTCCGGTGAAGGTATCCAAAAGATCATACATGTTGCGTTCGTAGGCCGAGACATCGAAAACTTCGCGGCTCTGGACCTTCGGTTCCATAGTGGGTGGATCGCCCGGGCCTTGCGCATGGGCTGAATCGACGTTTATCAGCGCAGCGATAGCGATCGCTGAGATGAATTTATCCTTTGAACTCTTTTTCACCGACGTAGACCGAGACCTTGGCTTTTTGGGCCCATTCACCCAACTGTTCTTGCGCGCGCTTGAGTGCACGGGCGGCAGAGAGTGTGGGGTTGCTAGGATCATCAGGGATGAGATTACGTTCTTCGAGCAGCTCGACAACCCCGGATCTGCGAATGATATCCATTGTGTCCGCTTTTGCTTCGCAGACGATGAGGTAGCGCCCTTTGGAGTTCATACTCGAGATGAGTTCTTCGAGCGCCATCATGGCAGAGGCGTCTAGGTGGTGGGCGTTGCGGGTTTTCAAGATGAGGATTTTGAGGTTGGGGTCTTCACAGATGCGCCGGAGTTGGTCTCGAAAGAGTTCGGCTGCTCCGAAAAATAGATCCCCTTCTACATGGACGATTGAAATCTCGGGGATTTGTCGGTGCTCATCTCCAATTTCCTTGAGCTGACCACCTTCAGCGAAGGCATACTCGGTAAACTCGGGACGTGCAACTTTGCGCAGGAATAGCCCAATCGACACCGCAGTTCCGAGGTAAATCGCGACATCGAGGGCGACAACCAGACCGGTAAGTAGGGTCACCACAAACACGAGAGCATCCCCTGGGCGCGCGCGGGTGACCATTTTAATGTTCTTGAAGTTGACGAGACTGATGCCAATGAACACGACCACAATCGCGAGCGCCGCCCGCGGAATATACTGGATATATTCTCCCAACAAAAATGCACCGACCGCGCATAAGGCTCCGCTGTAAAAGGCCCCAAGTTGGGTCTGGGCGCCGCTTTCTACGCTGAGGACGGAACGGGTCAGAGATCCGCTTGCCGGCATGCCAGAGAATATGGAGCAGCCAATATTGGCCATACCGGTCGAATACATTGCTTGATTTGGATCGATTCGGCTGCCTCGTTTGGCCGCGAGCGTCTTGCCGATAGAGGTGCCTTCAAGTAGGGCGAGGAGCGCAATGGTGAGCGCAGGGACGAAGAGAGACTGGGTGGTGCCGAGGTCAAATTCGGGCAGTGCAACCGGCCATTCGCTGGCGTTGATTGCGGTGAGGTAGGCGAGCGAGCGCTCGGAGCCGTCGATTAGCCAAGCAAATATTGACATACCCACCAGAGTGATCGCAACGCCGGGAAGGGATTTGAAACAGCGCTTGAGCACCCAAAAGAGGAGGATTGCCGAGCCACTGAGCCCGAGGGTTTTGAGATCGGTATCAGGGATATGAATCGCGGTATAGTAGACCACATCGAGGAAGCCATCGGGAGACTCGTCTACATCAAAGGAAAATCCGAGAGCGGTGCGGATTTGATTGCCGATAATGTAAGCGGCGGCCGCAGTGATATACCCGGTCACGACGGATCTTGAAATAAACTGGATCATACTGGCAACGCGCGCAAAGGCGCCGATCACCAGGATGGTCCCAACCATCGCGATGAGGAGGGGGAGGTATTTCAGCTTTTCGGGTCCGTTGAGCCCGAGGTCGGCGAACGCCAGGAAAAGGAGGACTGATGTGGCATTGGTGGGGCCGAGGGTAATGAAATGGGAGCGCGCGAAGAGGCATCCGATGAGGGTCGCAACAGCGGAGCCGTAAATTCCGTATTGGATCGGGAGGCCAGCGATTAGCGCGTAGGCCATGCCCTGGGGAAATGCGAGGAGCGCTACGTTGAATCCGGCCCGTAGGTCCCCATTGAGCTTTTCGACCGAGTAGTGTTTGAGGGTATGCCGAATCGGAAAGAGGTCCAGAGCGCCGAGGGCTGACTTCAGTGTGTGGGCAGCGTGCTGAAATCTCGTAGGCTGGCTGGAATTCGTTTCTTTGGACACGGCAGAAGTGGTGAATACGCAAATACGCCGGTGAGCGCAATCGCGGCTTGGATAACAATTCGGATATCCCAGGGCCGTTTCGACCGAAAGGCAAATATTACGGTATCTCGTTTATGCTATTGGAGCGGCGAACGGTCACGCGTGCGCGGATCGCCATGACACTCGCGGAGAGGAACAGCACAATGGCTAGAGCGATCCAAATGCCAACTCCACCCAAACCGACACCCCATTTTGCGGCGTCGCGGAATACGTCTGGCATCGTTTCGGAGATGGAGTCCCCTCCAAAGGCCAGGAAAAATGCCATTGGCAGACCCAGGCACCAGAACACGAAGAAGGAGATGATCGTCGGGACCTGCACGTCGCGGTAGCCCCGTAGAAAACCCATTAGAATGATGTTTAGGCCATCTCCGATTTGGAAGAGCGCCGCGATGCTGAGAAAGAGCGCGCCGGCCTCTAGTACGACTGCCGCGTCCGCAACATCGCGGCCGATGAAGATCGCGACCAAGGGGTCTTTGAAGATCCAGATCGCGGTGGCGGAAAGCGTCATCAGCCAGAAGGTGACGCCGGCATTGGCGAGCCCGATGTCTCGGGCTTTTTCTCTATTATTGGATCCCAGCGCTTGGCCGACCCGAATGCTCACCGCGAAAGAGAGGGCCAGGGGAATCATGAAGATGAGGCCGACGAGGTTGATCGCAATTTGGTGAGCGGCGAGGGCCGCTGCTCCGATCCAGCCCATCATGATCGCTGCCCCGTTGAAGGAAGCGACCTCGAAGGTGATTTGCAGTCCCGTCGCGACCCCCATTTTGAGGAGTTCCCAGCTCTTCTTGAACCCTCTGCTGAGGAGTTCAAAGAGGCTAAATGGTTTTCCAAAAAATTGCTGTTTTCCGAGGTCTCTCCAGAGCCAGATGATCATGACAACGCGGGATAGCAGCGTGGCGATACCGGCGCCATCGAGTCCCATCGCGGGGAATCCGAGATTTCCGTAGATCAGGACCCAGTTTAAAAAGGCGTTTAATGGCAGGACGCCGATGGTATATAGCATCGGGAACCACGGTTTGTTTATCGATTCACAGGCTCCCTTGAGACCGGCCATGACTAAAACCGGGGCGGTGCTCCAGCCTAGCAGCAATAGATAGCTGCGAGCATGCAGCAGGACGACTTCTGGTTGTCCCATCATATCGGCAAGTGGAAGGACGAAATGCATGCCGCAAGCGAGGCATAGCCCAAAGGCGATCAGGGAAATGATTCCGGCTGCCAGATAGTCTCGCTGTTCGGCAGTCTCACCTTTCCCGAATGCTCCAGCGATGTGGACGGAGAGTGCGACAGAAATCCCAAAGCCCGACATCAGGAATAGCATATAGAAGTTTGAAGCGAAGGCCGCCGCGGCGAGTTCGTTCACCCCAACACGTCCAATCATCGCAGCATCAATGACTTGGGTGAGGTGTACGGACACCTGACCAATCATCATCGGGACCGCTAGCTTGAAGGTATCCCAAGCCTCTATCTTCAATCGCGCCATGGCCGAATCGAGCTACTCTTGGGCCACTCAGAAGGGTGGGTCGAAAATTTTTGGGTCCACTTCAGTATTGGATGCGAAGTCCTGAAGGACCATTTTTATTTTGATACCGGGGTTTTCCACTTCAGTGACCCGTGGCATCACAAGCCCTTTAATTTTTTCGTAATCGCTAAAAAACATTTTCAGTGGGAGCTGGCCGAGGGGTCCCATATCGGAGATGGCCTCCACTGAGGTCAGCAGTCCTGTCTTTTTGGAAAAGACCCACTTTTCGGCAGCCGAGTCGCTGGACTTCTGCAAGCTCAGGGCCACTTCGGTATCCGTTTCGGAAATTACTGAACGGATCGGGTATTTTTCTTTCAGTTGAAGGGAGCCCTGAGGGCCTGCGTCTCGCGATAGCTCTTCGATTTCTCCCTCGGTCAACTCTCGATCACCCTGGATCGGATCTGAGGACCATCCGATGATGCCATTATATCCTTGTTTGATGGAGCCTGCACCCGGAATGACTTGTTCCAGGTAGATCATTCCCGGATGCTTCGAAATGAGTTTCGATTGAAAACTCAATCCGGCTCCGGGCATTTCCACGAGGAAGGTAGCCTCCATGGTGCGGAGTGCCTTTATCGTGGCTTCACCGCCGCTCGCCTCAATGAGGCGCTCAATCACTGCATCTGCGGTGAGTTCAGCGTGGACCGCACTGTTTCCTAGACATAAAACACTGAAAAGGAGTGTGAGAATCGGGCGTGCTGTGGTCTTCATTCGATAAGGGCTATCTGTGTCCGAAGCGAAAGCAATAAGGATATGGGCTGGATTGCATTGAATGCCATAGTCGCGGATGTATAGAATAGCTCTATCCTTGCGGCCGGGAGGCCTTGCCGGAAGTGCTTACCGATCTTTTGATTTTTTAATGGCCCATGGAGCCATAGTTGCTTTGATGACCGCGGGTCGTTTCTGAATCCGCATACTCCCTCCTATGTCTCAATCGAATGAATCATGGAATTCACGCCTTGGCGTGATCCTCGCCGTTGCTGGAAGTGCTGTGGGCTTGGGCAATTTCCTCCGCTTTCCGGGCCAAGCTGCACAGTTTGGGGGAGGGGCTTTTATGTTGGCCTATTGTGTGGCCTTTCTGATCATCGGCCTGCCGATTTGCTGGGCTGAGTGGACGATTGGGCGTCATGGCGGGAAAAAGGGATTTCACTCCTCGCCGGGAATTTTGAATTCGATTGTGGGCCACTCCTACGGGAAATATATCGGCATCCTCGGCATTGTGATCCCGACCTGTATCTACGTATATTATGTGAATGTCGAAGCGTGGACGCTCGGGTATGCAGTGAATTTTTTCATGCAAAATATGGAATTTGCTACGGCAGAAGACTCGACTGGATTTTGGGCGGGCTTTGCGGGGCTCGGGGAAGACGGGGCCGCTTTGAATTTTAGCCTCGGCTCTGCCCTGCCTTACCTCCTGATCGTCTTCGCGATCAATTTCTACCTCATTTACCATGGAGTCTCGAAGGGCATTGAGACCTTTTGTAAGGTGGCGATTCCGATCCTTTTGGTGATTGCCGTGATCATCCTCGTTCGTGTTTTGACTCTGGGCGTTCCCGACCCGGAGCATCCTGAGCGGAATATTGCAAACGGGCTCGGCTACATGTGGAACCCTGACAAAATCTTACTTGCAGAGAAACAAGATGGAGTCTGGGAGCCGATTGCCGAGATGGAGGAGTTAGTCGGCCCGGAGATGATTTCGGCGGCTGAGGAACAGGTGGCAGCCGATCCCGAGAATTTAAAAATTATAGAGCGCAGTATTTGGTCTCAGATGACGAATCCAGATCTCTGGCTTGCGGCCGCCGGGCAAATCTTTTTCTCAATTTCGATCGGCTTCGGTATTATTATCAACTACGCGAGTTACCTGCGGGAGAATGACGATGTCGTGCTCAGTGGATTCGCGGCGACGAGTGCCAATGAGTTCTGCGAAGTTGGCCTCGGTGGATTGATTACCCTTCCGGCAGCGGTGGCATTTTTGGGAGTTGCCGGGGCGGCTGGGGGGACCTTTGGCCTGGGATTTCAGGTGCTGCCCTTGGTATTTTCCCAGATGACTTTGGGCTGGCTGTTCGGTGGGCTGTTTTTCTTCCTGCTATTTTTAGCTGCAGTGACTTCGTCGATTTCAATGGTGCAGCCGGTGATCGCATTCATCGAAGAGGCTCTGGATCTCAACCGAAAGCAATCAATTGGTATTTTAGGTGTCATTACAGCATTGTGTGCAATGGTGGTGCTGTATTTTTCAAATGGTATCAAGGCTATCGATACTCTGGATTATTGGTCGGGGACTTTTTTGATTTTCGTCCTAGCGATGGCTGAAATTATTATATTCAGTTGGGTCTTCGGTGCGGAACGAGGCGTCAAAGAAGCGAATCGAGGAGCCATCGTCAAAATACCTCACTTTTTCGTATATATTATGAAATATGTATGCCCTTTGTTCTTACTCACCATTTTTACCTTGTGGTGTGCAAAGAATATTTTTGGAGCCACTTGGGTTGGGGGCACTGGGGAAAAGGTATCTTACGTAATCGATTTATTCTATGTTCCTAACCAGGCGGCGTGGATTTCCGTGACCATGATCATGCTGATCGGGCTTTTCACCTTCTTTCTGCTTAAAGGTAGTCCGAAATACAAAGATCACCTCAAACAAAATCAAAACTCATGACCCTCGGCGGCTGGATAACGATGATACTCTCAGTGGGGACGGTCACGCTCATGTTTGCATGGTCTCTCTACAAGGTGCTGACGACGCCTAAGGAATAGGATTTTTTTTCTCGCGGTCTTCGAAGGGTTTCGGAGATGAGTCTCAGCGATCTTCTCCGCAAATATGGATTGAGTGGGGACGGTTTTAGTGACTTCGCAAAAGTTTTTTAGAAACTCTCTAAGAAACCGGGAGGTCGTTCGTATTGATGGTGAATCGACGCTGCCGGCGGCGTTGGAATCCTAAGATAAACACCCATTTATGGACCCCAGTCCAATACCCGAATCCATACGTCAACAGCTTCTGAGAGCTGTCGAAACGCATTCCAAGACCCTCGAGCAGTATGCCTATTCTTTGTGTGGCTGCGAGCATCGTGCCCGCGATGCGGTTCAGGAAACGTTTCTCCGACTCGTCAAACGGCAGAATCCTATAGACCCCGAAGCACGCCTAGCTCCCTGGCTCTACCGAGTCTGCCGCACCCGCATCATCGATCATTTCAAAAAAGAAGGCCGAATGACCTCTACCGACCAGTTTCCCGAAACATCCCCGGATGAAACGGACTCCCGTTTTCCAAACCACTTAGCTGAGACCCGTGACAGCCTCAGTGTCGTATCCAAAGTATTGCACACGCTTCCGAAAAACCAACGCGAAGTGGTGCGCCTGAAATTCCATAGTCAACTGA
>JBCCBL010000047.1:0-12508 GCA_039034055.1 Verrucomicrobiota bacterium
CCAGGGTTCGTAGGGCTGGGAAGTTCGGAGGCGCGCGCTCTTCGGAGGCGCCTGATTTCACTAAGGAGTTCTCCTTTTTCTTCGACACTGCCCAGCGAATCTCCGTCCATCACATTTCCCATGTTCGTGCCTGTGGCGTTCATCTGGGCGTTGGCCGGCATATTTTGATACTTCAGTGAAAGGGTTTCCATCAGGAAGCGGCGCTCGTGGTTGAGCTTACTCAGTTCATTTTGCAGACGACGGACCTCGTCGGAGTCACCGCGTTCGCGGGCCTTTCGAGAGGCTTTGGTGACCTCAATGGCGCGTTCCCGATACGCTTCTCCCTTGTTTGCGTATTCGAGGCTGAGATGAGCTAACTGATAGGGCGTCAAATTTAGAAGCGCTTGTTGCCCATTGAATATGAGATCGGGGTCGAAGGGGCGCTCGATTCCCTCTGGATCTTCTGTGACGATGGCGATGATGGAATCCCAGATTTGCTCTGCGCTGAGCCGCTTGAGTTGCTGTCCAGCGAAGGTGTAGGACTCGTAATTGCTGGGGGTATGAGGTAGGGACTGGCGCTGATAGGTGTCTGTTTTCAGAAGAATGCGCTCAAAGGAGCGAAGATCAAAATCGAGGGTAGTGAGGAGGTCTTCCAGATATTGCATGAGACCTGGATTGGAAATGGGTGTTTTAGGTCGGTAGTCATCGACTGGTTCATAGAGACCGACGCCCATCAAGCGTTTCCAAGTGCGGTTTGCAACGGTTCTGGCGAATCGAGGGTTTTCTGAAGATGTCAGCCATTCGGCGAAGAGTTCGAGTCGATTGTCTATGGTGATTTCCTCATCGATGTCTCCATAGAGCGGATAGGGCTCGACGACTTGGTTAGGTGCGGCGTCTTTGTATTGATAGTCGTGCGGCAATTTGAGTCTGCGCCGGGTACTCGAGTTACCATGACTGAGCGGTCGAAAAGCACGGCTGGCGGCGATGCGGACACGCTCTTTGTCTTTATCACTCAAACTACTCTCGCTCACTAATTTGCGGAGTTCTACGAAGTTTTCCTGCCTCCGATATCGAATGCGGGTGTGGAGGCCGTATGTCATAGCAGCGGTTTCGAAATACTGGTGTTGTGTCCAGTCGTCAAAGGGGTGGTCGTGGCACTGCGCGCATACGATCTGTGTACCCAAGAACACCTGGATGGTATTTGCGAGATTGTCGAGTGGCATGCCCGCATCTCGCATGCTGTAGCCGATAGCCCCATTTTCCCAAGGGTAACCCTCAGCCGTTACCAACTCTGAGACAAATTGGTCATAGGGTAAGTTTTGGCTGATCGATTCCTTGATCCAATTGGCATACGCCTCGCCAAGTCCCGCTTGTTGGGTCCGAGACTGCACCCTCAGTAGGTCGGCCCAGAGATTGAATTGATGGCTGGTGCGTCCTGGGTGAGAACTTAGAAAATCGATGAGGCGGTCTCGCTTTTTGGGATGCTCATAGTTGATAAATTTCTCGAGTTCGGAGATGGTTGGGATTCGGCCAATCATGTCGAGGTAGGTGCGCCGCGCGAAGGTGTATTCGTCTGCGATCGGAGCCGGTGATAGCTCTTGGCCAAATACTCTCGAAAGGACTAATCCATCGATTTTTTCCGCGTGATAGGACTCGTTGATCGCGGGACGCTGAGCGGAATGGGTTACCGCGATCACACTATTCCACACTACGAAAAGACAGCCAAAGAGCGGAGGAAATATGCTTCTAGAGCGGATCATGAGGTAGAGGGGGATAGGAAGGTGCGGGCATTACGTCTGAACATAGGTCGTCTGCAATGGTTTCGGGCTAGAGAAGCATGGCTCGCCTTTTACAATAAATTTGAATAAACCCGCTCTAGTCATACGGGCTCGAACACACACTGAATACGGTGATTACCGTAGAGATGACGGTAGATTCGCAAACCGAGCCGCTAGGGCGTCCAGGCTGGCTTTAGTTCGGTCTGTGTTGTAGGCCTCATTCAAAAGAATTGATTGTGAACTTGCAGTGTTTTCGATGCGGATGGCGCGATCTTTGTTGACCATGATCCCGACTAGGTTGCCGGTAAGGGCAAAAACAAAGTCACCCTGGTCTGGATTGAAGTCGCCAAAGAGCCCTGAGAGGATCCGCGAATCCATTTCAAGCACCTGGTCAGACCCAGGTGACACTCGGTAGTCCGCTTCCCCATAGAATCCATTTCCGGGGCGGACCATGACCGCTTCGTCGAATCGGAATGGATCTTTGGAGAACTGGATGGAGGCCTCGATCTCAAAATCTTCAGGTATTGGAATGAATGCGATGCGGGGATCGACTTCGGAAAACTGAATGCGTTGAGGGCGATTTGTGCGGCCTGTGCTGTTTTCGATTTCGAGCCTCACGCTGTTTGGGGTTGACCCGGAACTAACTGCTTTGAAAGGGGTACCTTCGGTGAGAAATACGATCCGGGAACCTTCCCGGGTCGTCACCAGGAGACCCATTGACTCAAATTGGCGGTTTCGTGTGCCAAACATTCCGGAGTAAGACGCAGTCCATCGCATCGCCACGCGTTCGTTCTTAAATTGAGAAAAAATATTTGCAGGGGACTGAGGCAGACTGTCTTGGATCTCTTTTCGGATTTCCTGGGAGGTCTGGGCTAGATTAGAGACGCCTTCGCTGAGCTTCTCCGTTTGTTGCTGAAGCGCTTGTTTTTCGATCTGAACCGTTTCGAGTTGGATCTGGGCATTTTCGAGATTTTTGGAAATGAGGTTTCTCTCAGTTTCTGCGACTCGAAGCTCGGTTCTGAGACGTTGAGCACGTCGTTCAAATTCGCGCCGCTCCGATTCGACCTGGGCTTTTTCCTGTTCGAGGGATTTCTGCTCTGCTTTTGCCTCAGCTAGTGTAGCTTCGGTTTGGCGTAGCCGTTCGAGTGCGACTTCGCTGGAAAGCTGGGTAGAATTCAGTTCTCTTTCCAATTCGGTCTTGAGAGCTTGAGATTCGGAGAGAGCGGATTCTATCTCCTGAGCCTTCTGTTGAATTTCAAGGAGTTCGCTGGCCCGCTCTTCGGCAATAGATTGTGTTTCTACCAGAGCGGATTCGGCATCTTGCAGTTGTTTTTCTGCAGCCCGCAGATTTGACGCAGTGGACTGTCGAGCCGCTTCCTTGGCCTCAAGTTCGCTTTGTAGTTGTGCTTGCTTGGCTTGTTCTTCTTGGAGGCTTAGTTCGAGCAACTCTAGTAACTCAGACTCCGGCGAAGCTTGCTCTGTTTGTATTAACTCATCTGATACGGTGGGCTCCTCGGCGGGATCGTCAAAACGAGCTAGAGCGAGCATGCTCAAAAGCAAGAAATCGCAAATGACCAGTAAAATACTTCGGTTCATTCCGCTTGTGCAGGATTTAACTGCAGTCCTGAAATTAGAGCGGACGTTCCCTCTGCAGGATGAGGGATCTTCTCAGCGGCCTAACATGGAAGATTTTCAAAGCCGCGACAAAAATAATACCAAACAGGGTCGAAGCATAGGCAGCCATAATGCTTGCTTCGACTATGCCTAAGGTGACTAGGATCAAAGAGAGGACGGTGCCCCCTAGGCCGACATACAGGCCTGTATCGAAGAGGCTATCTTCGTTTTCGAGTAGAGCGATTTTTAGAGATGGGCTGACCGGTTGCTTGTTTATATCGCTGACGCGAACCAGACACACTATGTAGATGATTATTTGGATGAGGAGGAAGACTCCGAGGACTAGAAGGGTGACTTGGTCGATAGGTCCAGGATTCATATTTGAAGCTTTGAGTGACCCCATTAGTTCACCGGGGCCGGCATTGAAACGAATTTCAGGAATGGATGGTTGTGTGGATTCTAGGAGGCTCGGTTCGGTGATGGCCCAGGTTATGATGGTAAAGATTGCAGCAGTTGTGCCAGATGCAAGGATTGCTTTTGAAACCGGTATTTCAACCTGGTCGGCTTGTTTGAGGAACTCGATGAGGGCGGCAGCAATCACCAGGCCGGAAAGGGCAAATAGTGAAAATCTAAGGGTAGAGAGGGTCGAAGCTTCCCCCTGCGTAAGCGCCAGGGTTTTCGCCTCAATGTATTTGGTGGCGAATGGATAAATTCCGCCGAGCCAGGCTGGTCCATCATAGATCGGTCTATTCTCGGAAATTAGCAGGTTCAAAGATCTTGGGCCAAATTTTAAACTCATAGCTATGTCTTCCCAACCTGACTCGGAGAATTCTTGTAGGTAATTCTTTAGCGTTTCCGAGGTGTCTGACTCCAGCCAGGCCGAAATTACCGTCACGTTGCTGCTGGTGAGAGAATCTGGAGCACGCACCGCCGCACTCAGCCAAGAAATGCCTTCCCAGCTTTCGGCGTGCGCGAATATCGCTTTTAACGTCTCCCAATCAGTGCGCTGTGCGAGGCCGAGCGTATCGATCAAAGCTCGATCCAGGTTGCGAAGCACCGATACTTCTCGTTGGAGCGCGCGCTCTATCCAGTCCGCTAACTCGCGACTGAGTTGACTGGGTATCGATTCGCTCTGTGTTAACAGGGCGACGACGAGTAGGGCGGTTTCCATCGGAGCGCCGGCAGCGGAGTCTGCCGGAGGCAAATGGGGCAGGCCGGTGATGCCTCGACCCGCTAAAGTCCGTTTAACCCAGTCGTTGTCTGAGTGCTGGAGCATTTTCCAAAGCATTCGTCTTGCTGGCTCAAACACGACGAAGTTGGCCGCACTCGCGCGCTCCGGTATCGCCTGCTCCTCTAGCTCAACCAGTTTAGCCAATTCCGCGAAATAGGGGTCTTGGCCTCCCGACACGCCCAAGAATGGATCTTCTGCGATGCGAAGATTGATGCGCTCAAGGAGCGGTTTTGATCTGGGATCGTCTGAGGTCAATGCCAAGGTTCGTGCCGGCCCCAGTTTGCCGCGTGCCAAAAGGTCTTGTGATACATCAATAAGGCTTGGGCCTTGATTTCCGAGAAACTCGAGCCTGGCCGGAGCCACACTTGCTAGCTGGCCAGGAATCGCTGATCCGAGAAACAGCAGAACCATCGCCATTGGGAAGGCGGCGATTGCGATGAGGGTTGCGATTAGCGGGCGCATGAAAAGCTCCGCGAGAAACCTTACAGATTTATGGCGATGAGATGCGACCCTGTAATTCTGAATTTTAGTGAAATCGGGGAAAGAATCGCGGGCTGCGACGTTCAGCTTCAATATAGCTCAAGGGTCGTGCCGATTGAGCTTGCGGAAAATGCAATCAGGTGTCGCTCAGGATGCCTTTTTGGCGGATTGCTTCACCAATGATTATCGGGTCAAGTGCCTGCATGTAGGGTAGTGGATCGATGCCGGACCGCACAATGAATTGGCTTAGTTGCTCCCGGACATGTCGCCGTAGTTCATCAGACTTCCAGGGTTTTGCAATATAGCAACTGATGTGTGCCTCGTTGATTGCCTCTATGGTATCCTCGTGACTTGCTTGACCAGTGAGGAGAATTTTGCGGGTAGCCATCGGTCCAGACTCTTCATTCAGCTCCTTCAAGAAACGGACTCCGTCTTTTTCAGGCATAAGGTGATCACATATGATGACTGCCAAGTATTTACCCGTATTGCGAATCTCCTCAATCAGGGACGCCGCATCTGCAGCGCTTTCGGCAATTTCGATCGGGAACACGTCTTCGATAGCTGAAAGATCCCGGACGACCGCGTGGAGCACTTCGGTTTCATCGTCGACGCAGAGAATCACGATATTGCTCATGTGGATGGCTTACCGCTGAGAAATCTCAAGATCAATCTCGATGTGAGTCTTCGCGGACAAAATAAGGACCCCTAATGTGGCTCAGTCGCGACGATTGGGATCAATGGTTTTCGCGCAATTTCTCCAACAAGATGACAAATCCAGAGTAGCCCTCAAGAGGTTGGAGGTCAGGATCTTTCGCCATCCACTCGAAGTCCTTATAGCCCAGTGAAACAGCAGTTTCGAGGGATTCGACGGCCTCCTTTTTACGTTTTTTGAGGGATAGGCTACAAGCTAGATTGTAATGGGCCAGGGGGTTCCGAGGTTGTAGCCTGACTAGGCTGCGGTCCATGCGGAGACCCTCGGTGACTTTTCCACTCTTGGTATAGAGGTGTCCAAGAATTTCGATGATCCGAGCATCTTTTTTATCGCGAGCGAAGACGCTTTCGAAGAAGCCAATTTCGAAGTCGAAATCTCGTTCGGACATGATCGAGGTGCGCGCTATTCGGAGGTTGAGCGGTCAGGAGCGCGTGGTGCGATCCGGACACCCTTTGCCCTTTTTGCAGTTTGCGACGACCTGCAAGCGGCGCGAAACGATGTCCATATCAAGTTTGTCGGCGACCGATTTACCGTACCACTCCATAAATGGGGCGTCGATTTCGTGGATTTTCTCACAGTCTGCACACACAACCTGAGCTTTGAAATTTTCCGATTCATGATTCGTGGCGTAAAACTTGTAGTCCTTTGCGACATCGACCTCTCGAATCACACTGCTCTCAACAAGAATCGGGATGCTGCGATAGACGGTTGCGCGTGAAACGGATGAGTCTATGGCCCGTGCTGAGTCCAGTAGGGAATCTGCTGTAAAATGGTCTTCGGTGTTATAAGCCGCATCGAAGATGGCTAAGCGCTGGTTGGTAACGCGGAGACCCTTGGCGTAGAGAAACTCTTTGAATGATTCAAAACTTGCGTCTCGTGGGCTTGTTTCTGCGTTTTCCATACTTCTTAGATCGACTTTGAGCGTCGCGAATTGATGAGTCAAAGCATTTCCTGCGTGCAATCTTGAGAGAATGCATGGCAGTCTTCACACTTTATGTCTCCTGAGTCCTCATCTCAATTATTTGTCCAAATATTCCCTTTATCGGGGGGGAATTCTTTCCCCGATGGACTCAGCTATGCGGTACCTGAAACCCTGGCTCAAGACATTTTCGTTGGAAGTCTGATTCGCGTGCCTTTGAGGAATCGATTCGAGCTGGGCATTGTTGATAAATTGCTGGATGAGCGGCCACTGGGTTTTGTGCTGAAGAATGTGGTGGAAGTTTTGCATCCCTTTCCTGTTTTGACGCCGTCATTGATTGAGCTGGCGCGCTGGATGTGTCTTTATTACGCGGCAAGTTTGGACCATGTATTGGAATCTATGATTCCGGTAGCTATCCGAAAGGGAATGGCTCCAAAGGTGCGTGTTTTGATAAAAATGGGGGAATGCAAACCGCTTTCTGAGGAGATCGAGAAACTCAGGAAACGGGCCCCACAGCAGGCGAAATTGTATCAGTTTATTCAGGAGCAGTTTAAGCCTGTTCTTAAATCGATCATTTTGAAAAGGCTGAAAGTTGGAGCCTCGAGTTACCAGGCGCTCGTAAGGAAAGGATGGCTCAGTGAGACCTACGAGACTGTATCGAGAGATCCTTACAATGACGAAATCGGTGATCACGAGGTGGTGTCTGCTTCGACATCTTGGGATTTAACGGAAGATCAGGCCCGGGTTGTCGGTTCATACGAGGAAGCCCTTCGGGAACCTACTTTCTCAGTCCGCTTGCTTCATGGAGTGACGGGTTCTGGGAAAACCGAAGTCTATTTGCAGGCTGCCGAACGTGTCTTGGATGCCGGGGGTTCGGTGTTGTTTTTGGTGCCCGAAATTGCACTTGCGCCGCAGACTGTGAGTCGATTGAGGGCGCGATTGGAGGCAAAGGGCTTGAAGACGGTAGCCTGGCATAGCCACCTTTCGGATGGCGAGCGTTTCGATGCTTGGCGCGAAGTGGCGATGGGGGAGACACGTATTGTCGTCGGGGCTCGATCTGCGATTTTTGCGCCTTTGAAGCATTTGCGGTTAATCATTGTCGATGAAGAGCATGAGCCTTCCTATAAACAAGATGAGACGCCTCGCTATCACGGACGAGATTTAGCGGTAGTACGGGCGAAGTCGGAGGGAGCACTGTGTATTCTCGGCTCCGCTACGCCCTCCTTGGAGACGTTGTTTAATGTCGAACAAGGTAAGTATGCTGTGGACTACATGAACAAGCGAATCGATGACCGAAATTTACCGACGATTCACATTGTTGATATGCGGATGGAGGTTTTGAAAAACAAAGCTGTAATGGGATTGTCGCAACGTTTGATCGATCAGTTACGAGACCGTTTTGAGAAGAGAGAGCAGAGTATTTTGTTTTTGAATCGAAGGGGATTCGCGAGTGCCCTGCAGTGTTTAGATTGTGGTTGGTTTGCGGAGTCTCCAAATAGCAGCATTGCGATGACATACCATGCGACGGAGGAGGTTCTGCGTTGCCATCTCTCAGGCATAGAGCAGGCCGTGCCGGGCATTTGTCCGCAGTGTGGTTCCCGGCAACTTCGAAAGCGCGGCTTTGGCACTCAGCGCATTGAAACGTCTGTGCGCGATATTTTGCCGCGCGCCAATATTGTGCGTATGGATACTGATACGATGCGGCGAAAGGATTTGTATCGTACCATCTTGAATGATTTTCGGCGTGGCAGAATCGATGTATTGATCGGGACTCAAATGATTGCGAAAGGGCTTGATTTTCCGAATGTCACATTGGTGGGCCTGGTCGATGCAGATTTATCAATGCACATGCCGGATTTTCGCGCAGCCGAGCGGACATTTCAGCTCTTAGTCCAGGTCGCGGGTCGAGCGGGTCGAGGAGACGCAGCGGGTGATGTGATTGCGCAAACGTTCACGCCACATTCGGGGCCTCTTTTATTTGCCCGGCAAAATGATTTCGAAGGTTTTTTGGCTGAGGAGCTGGAGCAACGTCGTGAGTTTACTTACCCTCCCTTCAGGCATCTGATTCGTCACATTTTTCGTGGGCGAAACGAAGACAAGGTGAGCTTCGTAATTGATCAATGGGTGGTGTTTGCAGAAGCACACTTGGGGGGACTCGCCGAAATCCGAGGTCCAGCTCCCGCGCCTATCGCAAAAATTCGTGATGAGTATCGATTCCACGTCTGGTTTTTTACGGAAAATCCAGTGAAAACGAGCCGACGGCTTCAAGAAATTCGAGCACAATTTAAGTCATCTCCCGACGTGCTGGACGTGCTCGATGTGGATCCGATGAATTTGAGCTGAGTGGAAGCCGTATCTAGGCGGATACGACCCTCGATCGCCATGGCACCGGCTCGGTGATCATAGGGTGGGCCAGCGGTAAAATCCGGAGCGGTTGAAGAGGAAATAGAAGTCGAATGGTTGGGGAGTCGGCAGCATTGCGGAGCGCGGTATGCTCGCTTCGAGGCCCTCCTCGGGGACAAGCTCGCCATCGGCTCCTGCGACAAAGAAAAACGGGCGTGGAGCGCGGCTAGTAGGTTTGACAGTGACCCCTTCTTCTCGGACCTCGACTGCGATATGATCGACCCACTGGAGTTCTTGGGCTTTGTCAGCAAATTCCTGCCAGTCGCCCATTGAGTTGTTTTGATACATCTCTTCGTAGAATTCTTCGAGTGAGATTCCCATTTTGTCGGCCACCGGTTGGTGGAGGCGTTTGGCCCAATCTTCGAAGATTTCCATCTGTTCGGATTGCTGGGTCAGGTTGCCGCGCGAGAAGGTCCATGGCTGGTGGTGTAGGATTACCGCGTTTGGATATGCGTAAGATTCCTCGGCCATCGTGAGAATGACCGCGGCCATACTCGCAGCGAAACTTTTCACAACGACATGAATCGGCGATGGGCTGGCTTCCATGGCTTTGAGTATGCGATAACCTTCCATGACGGAACCCCCTGGGCAGTTGTCAATGATGATGAAGATGGGAGCTTCGGTGTCCTGATTGTTGAAAAAGTGGATGCGCTCGGTGATGTAGTTAGCGCTGCCGGTGATGATGGGGCCATTGAGGGAAATGCGTCGGTCGGAGACGACAAGGGTGGAGCCATCAAAGGGTTCGGCAGGGTAGAGTATGGGGTTATTTACAGCGCTTTTCCACTTTCGTTCTTGGCTCCGTAGTTCAAGTCTTTGTTTCAACCGCACTAGCTCTACGGCCGCTTTTTCATTTTCTGCCTGGAGCTGCTTGCGCTCCAAGTCGATTTTTTGAGCTTGGTGGACGAGTTCGAGTTTCTCGGTCTGGAGTTCAATTTCGCGGAGTTTTAGGCGGTCACCCGCCTCGGCGAGTTCGGTTTGGGTGCGCAGCCGCTCAAGCTCCTTTTCTGAAAGCTCATCGCGCAAGCGCTGTTCGCGCACCGAGAACTCCACTTTCAGGCGTTCGCGTTCGCGGTTGAGTTCGGCAAGGCTCTCACGGGCTTTCAGGTCGGCGAGTTTCAACTCTTTTTCTAAGCGTTTATTTTCTCGCTCTATCTCGGCGAGTTCTGAAGCGAGCTGGGCTTCTTGAAGAGACATTTTAGCTTTGAGGGTGTCTCGCTCCGTTTGGAGGGCGGCGAGCGTATCTTGAAGCTTGGCGCGTTGATGAGCGGCTTTGATTTGGAGGCGTTGAGTCTCTTCGATCTCCGCGGCAAGCTCGGCTTTTACCTGTTGTTCGCGAAGGCTGCTTTCACTCCGCAAGCGCTCACTTTCTTGTCGGAGTTTTTCTAACGGGTCTTCTTGGGGTTCGTCTATTGCTGCGGTGTCGACCGATCCCGCTTCGAGAGTGTCCGTCTCGGGGCTGACATCTTGTGCTTGCAGGGTTTGAGATACCTCGAGGCTCAGCAGGAGAAAACAAAGTGTGATGATTAATTTCATATGCAGTTGAACAGTGATTTGGGCGGTAGGTTCTATTCTTTTGCAACCCTAGATAAAATGATAGACCTAGGAATTGGCAAATGCGACGGTCGACTCTACACGATTTCATTAGATTTGTAGCTTAATTCGGATCGCGCAACGCCTTATTGATAGCGCAGGCTCAACTTTGAAAATATGAGGTCGAATTTGGGTATGTGTCCCAGATATTGGTTTTAGACGACGAGGAAAACTATGCCCTGATGCTTCGAGCTTTGCTCAACGAGCATGGTTTCGCCGTTGATATCGCGACGAGTGCGAATGATGCGTATCGAATGATCCGGGATCGGCAATATACCCTGATCGTATCGGATTATCGGATGCCTTTGATGGATGGTGCTGCGTTCTTAAAGAAAGTGAGGCAGATCCATCCACGTTTGCCAGTTTTTTTGGTTTCCGGGGTAATGGACACTGCGGAGTTGGTGAAGGTTGCGAATTTGGGAGCGACTCGTGTCTACGAAAAACCTCTGGATACTGATATGTTTCTGGGTCAGGTCCGCTGTTTTGTGGAGCCCGATACGGAGAGTTCGCAGAAGAGTGAAGACCCGTTTCACAAGCTCAAGAGTCTGTATTTGGATTCGGCGAACCCCAGTTATCAGTCACCATTACAGTTTTTGCCAGATCACACTCCGATTGCGAAGCGTTGGATCGAAAAGTTGAGTGCAGCCTGGACGCGTAATGATGCCTTGCTTTTGAGCAATCCCGAAGGCGGTGAGGCTCATCTGGCTTTGCAAGAATGCGCTTGTTGGGAAGGGCTCGGGAGGCAAGTGCTGGAACCAATCTCTCTGCGAGAATTTACAGAGACGGATGTTCGGCCGGTTTTAGACCAAGCCATTCAGGACCATCGACATATCTTGGTGGTCATTTCCGAATTCGAGGATGTGGATGAGGAACACGCCTTTGATGCGTTGGCATTTTTGTTTGAATCCGCACCTCAGATTTTCGGTTCCGAAGGAGCGGTTCGGTTTGCATTTGTCGCAAAAAACCGTCTCGCGAATTGCGATGGCCTTTCACACGTGCAGAAAATTTTTCGGGCTTCGATAATCCAAGTGCCGAAACTGCGTGGTCGTTTTTCAGATATTGTGTTTTTACTATGCAATAATTCGGAGCAGTGGTTGCCGCAAGGATTGTGGCCTCAGAATTACAGCCCGGAGGTCTGTAGTCGCCTGCTCGCTTATGATTGGCCAGGCAATTTTGAGGAAATTGTGACCTGGTTACACTTTCTCGGGGACCAGCGGCCTACTGAGATCAATATCCACTTCCTCAATAAATTCTTAGCCAAGCACCAAAAGACGTGCAGTGATTTGTTTTCCCTGGAAGATGCCCTGACGGCAGCGCAACAGCAATTGATAATGGACACGGCTTCGGTGACTGAGAGCCGACCGCTTGAACTCCTTGGGATTATGGGGTTTGATGTCGATTCTTTGCCGGAAGGAACGACCATTGAGGACTTCGAATTCCTATTCCCGAGCGTTCTGGAGGATGTGGGTAGCGGTTAGACTCCGCCCTGGATCCTAGTTGAACGGCCAGAAGCTGAACCATCCGTCTCGCGAACGGCGTCTTTCTGCGTCTCGGCGTTCATCTTCGAGGAATTCGCGGAGACGTTCGGTAGCCTCGGCTCGCTTCTCAATGTATTCGGCAAATTTTTCTGGGTTGTGCGGAATGAGTGGGAAAAATTTGTAAGGAGTGCCATCGAGGGCTTGGTCGGGTAGAAATATGGAGATAGCAAAGGCATCATCGATCGGTTGAGCGACGGCTCTCAGGCCATCCTCCCAAGTAATATAAGCCCAGTCGGCGCTGATTCGCCAGGATCCATCGACACC
>JBCCBL010000048.1:0-12481 GCA_039034055.1 Verrucomicrobiota bacterium
TTCAATCGCGGCCAAGGTCGCGGCGAAATTAGTCGCCTTCGAATCATCCCAGAAGTTCAGACCTTCAGCATCGACGGATATCTTCTCGAGACGGTGTGGAGGCATCTCAAAAACCTCTGCTGCGTCCTCGACTGCCTCCATTTCGCCTCCCCAAAGTCGCCAGAACACGCAGGCTTGCCGGAAATTTTTAGCCTGTGGGACTGATTGAAAGCCCGTGGGTATCGGATCACCAACATCAAAATCTCCGTTGAAGGAGGATGAAGGTAAAATGACTTCGAATCGCTGTGCCGCTTCGCTAACCGATTTTCCAAAGACAATGGGCGCTCCAGCAGATACCTGTTTGAGCAGCCGAGCTTTCGCTAAAAAATAATCTTCTATGGATTGATGGCGCTCCAAATGATCCTCCGCAAAATTGGTCCATATCAAACCATCCCAACACACTGATCGAGTCTGTTCAGCCTGAAACGAACTCACCTCACAAACCGCTACCGCTTGATTTGAAAACTCTCTCCGCGCTAAAACACCAGCGAATGAGCTTCCGATGTTGCCCACTGCAATAGATTCAAATCCTGCACACTCAAACACCTGAGCCAGGAAAGCAGTTAGGGTGGTTTTACCATTGGTTCCAGTCACCCCCACCAGGCGTCCTGGCCAAAATCTCGCTGCAAGATCTATTTCTGAAAATAATTCTAGACCCGCTGATTGCGCATCAGAAATCCAAGGATGATTCGCAGCGAATCCAGGACTGACAACAACTTGGCGGTGCGTCCCAGCATATTCCTTTTTCCAACTTGTGTATGCTGAATTCGAGTCATAGCCGACCCAGGAAAAACCATGCTTGTCTAAGAGTGCCGCCGCACCGCGCCCAGAGACACCCATACCGAAAATAGCCACGGGTGAGGTGGCATCGAGGACGAATTCTGTAGCTTCTTCAAGCATGCTGTTATGAAGTCTATCGGAGCTTAAGCGTGGCTAAACCAAAAATTGCGAAAATAAGAGAAAGGATCCAAAAGCGAATCACCACCTGCATTTCATGCCAGCCCCCAAGCTCGAAATGATGATGAATCGGCGACATTCTAAAAATACGTTTTCCTCGAGATTTGTAAGACCCCACTTGCAGGATAACCGACAGCGCTTCGATCACGAAGATCCCTCCCACAATCACCAAGGTGAAGGGCTGATGTACCATAAATGCAACCGCTCCGATAAGGCCTCCCAATGCGAGCGATCCGGTATCGCCCATAAATACCTGAGCCGGATGCGCATTAAACCAAAGAAATGCCAGACTTCCCCCCAGCAAGGCAGAGCAGACAATTGCTAACTCCCCAGCCCCCGGTAAATAGCTGATAAACAGATAGTCAGAAACAATTCTATTCCCAGCTGCATAGGCCATAATCATATAAGCCAGGGCGACTGTGACGGTGCAACCTATCGCCAGCCCATCAACGCCATCTGTAAGATTAATTGCATTACTCGACCCACCAATAACAAAAAATAAAAAAATACCGACTAACCAAAGCGGCATAGATAACCAAACTGGCTCTTTGATAAACGGCAACCAAAGCTCAGCCATCCGAGGTCCTATATTTAAATCCTGATTGAGGATGACAAGCGCAATGACGGTGACTACGGCTTGGCCTAAGAGTTTCCAACGCCCTGGCAGGCCCTGGCTATTCTTTTTGCTCACCTTCAAGTAATCATCGGCGAAGCCAATTGATGTCAGCCCCAGGTAGACAAAAATCCCGGTCAATACGAAGACATTCGGCGATGCCCACAGGATCGAACTCACCGTGACCGAGACACAAATAATCAAGCCACCCATCGTCGGGGTACTTTTCTTTCCAGCGTGAAGCTCTGCCAATTTTCCGACCTCCTTCTCATCCCGGAAAGTCTGCTCCATTTTGAATCTGCGCAGGCGCTCTATGATGATCGGTGCAATGAGGAAGCCCATAAACAAAGCGGTCACACCCGCCATCATTGCCCGAAACGTAATAGATCGAAACAAACGCATCGGTCCAAACACCGTCTCAAGCTCAGCAAGCCAACTCAACATACCGCACCCTCCCCCTGGGATGATCCCTCAAGCAAGCGTTCGAGCCGAATACTTCGACTACCTTTCAGGAAAATATCTCCCTGCATTCTTTTCCAATCCTCCAAAAGGTCCCCAACCTCAGCATACGCTTGAACAGATTCATGATCAGGATATATATCCAAAATACCCTGACGAATTGCATTTGATTCGGCCCCCACGCAACAGACCGTATCACTGGCAAGCACCGGCAACTGCTTTGCGACACCACGGTGGATCTCTGCGGCTTCATTACCCAGCTCATTCATCGTCCCGATGATGAAGGTTCTATCCGTTGACCCCGTTGTCGCTGCGTCAAAGAATCGAGCAGAATCGAGCATCGACGCAGGATTGGCATTGTAGCAATCCACATACACGCGTCGATCCGCAGATTCTACCCACTGTCCCCGCTGGTCGGCTGCCTGCCAATCCGCTAGACGCTCCTGAATATCCGAATCGCTGATCTCCAAATACTGGGCCACCAAAATGGCTAGTATCGAGTTTTCAATCATACCCTCGGACATTGATGGCAGGTCGAATTTAGAAAGCGAACGAAGGGGTCCAGATATGCAGACCCGGACCCCTCCATAGTTTACGTTCGTAGTTTCAGTCCAGTAGGGAACCCGCGTTTGTTGGACGGATTCCAAATTCAACTCGGGATCGCGGGTCACTACCCAACTCGGGCAATCCAGAGAATTAAAAACTTCATACTGCAAACACCCCGCAGGGAATATCGCAAGACCCTCGGGAGGCACTGATTTAAGCAACTTGACCTTTTCTCGTGCAACGCCATCCAGCGAACCAAGCCTTTCGAGATGTGCCTCCGCAACCAAAGTGACCACTCCAATATCCGGTCGCAGCATATCGGCCAGAATATCCATTTCCCCAGGGCGATCAATACCGGCCTCGAAGACCCCAAATGTGTCCTCTCGTCGCAAACGCAAAAGTGAGAGGGGCACACCCAGTGTATTATTGAGATTCCCCAAAGTGGCGCAGACATCGCTGCCCAAAAGCCCCGCAATCAATTCCTTAGTAGAGGTTTTTCCCGCCGAACCAGTGATACCGACCACTCTCTTTGGAAACCGCTCGCGATGCGCCTTAGCCAGCATCTGCAAGCCTCTACCGGTCTCTGGCACGACATATTGAGGCAGATCAAAATTATCTTGTGGGCTTGAGACGAGTGCTGCAATCGCACCCTGTCTGTGAGCATCATCAAGAAAAGCATGACCATCGCGACGCTCTGTCTTAATCGCGACAAAACAGTCTCCACTTCCAATTTTTCGAGTGTCCTGAGAAAAGGCATTCACAACTCCGTCAAACGGCTGATTCGCCCAAAAGCCATCACTTAAGGTCGACTCAAAAAACTGCGCATCCAACTCCATACCTTACACCGATCCTAACTCATGGATATGTATTAACTCCTTCACGACTGATCGATCATCAAATGGAATGAGCGCACCTTCGATTTCTTGGAAATTCTCATGTCCCTTACCAGCCACCAAGACACAATCACCTGATTTCGCGATACGGAGAGCCGTCGAAATCGCCTCGCGACGGTCACGGATAATCTTCACACGCAGCGGATCCATGCCACTCAATCCCTCACGCATATCCGAGAAAATTTGCTCTATCGGTTCACTCCGCGGGTTGTCTGAAGTCAAAATCAAGGTATCGGCCAAAGAATCAGCAGCCTCAACCATTTTCGCTCGCTTGCTTCGATCGCGATCTCCCCCGCAGCCAAAAACAATATGCACATTGCCCTGCGTGATCGACTTCAGCATCATTAATGCATTGCGAATCGCGTCATCGGTATGCGCATAATCAACCAATACGTTTACATCATCATTGGATGAGACCAACTCCATCCGTCCGGGAACTGCAGGCAAGCAATCGATACGCTCTAAAATCTCTAAATTCGAAACATCAGAGGACTTTGCGATCAAAATCGCGGCCACTAAGTTGTACACATTGTATTCACCTAACAACGCAGTTTTTACCGATATCGATTCGCCATGAAGCGTATCCACTAAGTCGAAAGAGCCTCCGCGCGCATCAAGCTCCTTGATAACAACTTGAAACCGTGCATCTACCCGCTTGCCAAAAGACCACACCTCGTTCTCATCGAGCATCTCATCAGCCAATCTTTTACCCCAGGAATCATCTATATTGACAATGGAGATCCGAGGAGCCGGAGCCCCGACACCCTTGAATAATCGAGCCTTCGCCTGATAATACGATTCAAAATCGTCGTGATAATCAAGATGATCTTGTGTCAGATTCATGAATACAGCAATATCAAAAGGGATCCCCCAGATCCGCTCCTGGTCTATCCCGTGAGAACTGACCTCCATGACCGCTCGCGCACACCCACCCTGCTGCATCTGGTCCAAAAGTGCGAAACTATCGAGGGCTTCTGGAGTCGTGCGGAATGCTGGAAAAGTACGTGCACCAACATCGTAACGCACCGTCCCAATCAACCCGACCGGCTCTACTTTGGACAATAAATGCTGGGCAAGCATCGACACCGTGGTCTTACCATTCGTGCCGGTAACGCCGGACAGTTTCAGGGATTCTTCCGGATGCCCATAGAACTCTGCAGCGATTTCAGCAAGGGCCCGGCGCGCACTGCTCACCTGAATTATCGGAACGGGACAAACCCCTTTGATGAGCTGCTCCGTGACAATTCCAACCGCTCCACGACCGATTGCCTCTTCAACAAAGGTATTCCCATCGACACGCAATCCAGGTAGCGCAAAGAACAGAGACCCTGGAACCACTCGACGGCTGTCAGTCGCCAGATTCGTCACCGATTCTTCGAGTCTCCCTTTGGAATGAAGCGTTTTCGTAGCCTTTACCAAGCGTTTTAGCGTTGGAGAGAGCTTTGCCATCCCATTTTGGGTTATTCTCCGATGCCCTCCTCGGCTGGACGCGGCACCCAGAAAATAATTCGCTTGTAAGGGTATGCCTCCAATCACTGCGCGGCTTCTCCTTTCATCGCATAGACGGTCCGGTAAGACTCTGCTTCGAAACCGAGGTATTCAGCAATTTGTTTACCTAGTTTTGCGAAAACGGGTCCAGCGACCCGACCTCCATAGCCAACGCCTTCGAGCTTTGGATTGTCGACCACGATGGTAATGACAATTTCGGGACGCTGCGCCGGAAAAAAACCACTGAACGATGATACGTGCTCCTGATTTGAATACAATCCATTGACTATTTTTTGCGTCGTTCCAGTCTTCCCTGCTGCCTTAAAAGATGGAATTTGTGCATGGCGCGCAGTTCCGGTAGGAGAAACGACTTCAGTGAGTAAACGTGTCATTACTCGAGCCGTATTTTCACTGACCACACGGCCCACTTCCTTGGGAGGCACCCTTACTACAGGAACCTTGTGTTCATCTACAATACTTTCCACGATCCGGGGTGCCATGCGAATGCCATCATTCGCAATCACCGAGGTAGCCATATGGACTTGAACCGGAGTCGCACTCACTGCGTGACCCATCGGAAGCCGGGAAATAGTCAATCCATCCCAATTTTTCGGGGTGTGCAGCACTCCAGAGACCTCAGCCGATAGATTGATTCGCGTACGTTCCCCAAATCCAAAACTCCTCGAGTATTCATACATTCCTTGATCTCCTAATAACATTCCAAGAAACGCCACTCCGCGATTACTCGACTTCACAACTACCTCCGACATTGTCATTTGATCATAGGCTTTATGATCCCTTGGCAGACGTACTCGGCGGCCATTGTATTCAATGGCCGAAAGGCTCGTATCAAAAGTATCATTTATCTTAACAAGCCCCTCTTCAAGTGCTCCTGAAGCAGCCACGATTTTAAAAGTCGAGCCAGGCTCAAAAACATCAGTCAATGCCCGATTCCTGTGATGGGATATAGGAAATTTCCAATATGTATTCGGATCAAAATTGGGAAATACTGACATCGCAAGAATAGAGCCGGTATCCACCTCACTCACGATAATGGAAATACCATCAGGCTTGTAGTTTGAGTTAATCTCAGTCGCTGCAGATTCTGCGAAATGCTGAATGACCTGATCTAGAGTCAGTACGACATCTAAACCGTTTTTTGGAAGGATTTCGCGAGTCCGAAATTGTGCAAGCTCCTGTCGCCGACTATCAGACTCCGTCTCACGCCAACCATCTTGGCCTCTCAGATAAAAGTCAAACACGCGCTCGATCCCCGTTACCGGTTGATCCTCCTTGTTCATCATTCCCAAGACATGCGCTGCTGAAAAATGCCCTGGGTAAAAACGCTCAAAAGTCCGCACACCGTAGATCCCACGCGATACTATTTTCTCGAGCGCTCGATAAGACTCCTCGTCTACACGTTCAGCTAGTTTAACCCAGCGGCGCTTTTTTTCTTGGGTAATGTGGGTATTTTCGAAGGCGCGCAAGACTTCCGACGGCTCTATATTGAGGATGCTCGCAATTTCAATAAATTGGCCCCAATCAGATTCATTGATGGCATGCGGATCCACGCCAATCACATAGTATGGCTGGCTGGTAGCTTGGATATTTCCACGACGGTCAAGAATATCTCCACGACGAGCAGGTAACTCATCAATGCGAGTGCGATACTCATCCAGATGGACCAGATACTCCTCACGATCCACCACATGCAAAAAGGTAAGACGTGTCGCGATCACTCCAAACGCAAACAACACCGCGACAAACAGGGTAATTTGGCGCCCGTTCCTGGATAGTGGATTTTGCATATTGGGAGTCATACAAAACTAATCACGAACAAATACTGGGCGGCTAACCGCATTCTGGATACTGAGCTGAAAACTCGCGCGATCCTCGTGCATCGTGGATACATGCACGGATTCGAGATCGGGCAGATCTCCGTCCTCTCCAATGCGGATCATTCTCTCGGAAGATACGGGGCCCAGGTCGCTCCCCAACTCTGCTAGAAGGACTTTTAGATTTTCTGGACGCTCCAGATCTGCGATGACCGAGGACAAATGCATTTCCTCACGTTGGAGACGGGCGATTTCCCGTTCCAGTTGGGCATTATCTTTAGCAGTCTGGGCTGTTTCGATTCGCGCCCACACCACCCCAAAGGCGCCTCCCACTGCAGTTAAAAGAATTACGAAGGCGAGGAAAATGAAGAGTGCTTGTTGTTTCATGACGGAATTACTTAAAATTATAGTCTCCTGAGAATTCGTAAGCGGGCCGAACGGCTGCGTGGATTGGACTGTATTTCTTCCTTAGAAGGCTGAATTGCTTTGGTATTGATCATCTCAGCACGGACCGGGCGATCTCCCTGTAGCCGCGAGTCATTCCGATGCTCAGGTCGCCCCGCAAATCGCCGAAATACCCGTTTAATGAAACGGTCTTCCAGAGAATGGAAACTGATAACCGCCAATACCCCTCCAGACTTCAAAATTTCGAAAGCATCCGGTATCGCTCTTTCCATGACACTAATCTCACGATTCACAGCGATCCGGACGCCCTGAAAGGTCAGAGTCGCCGGGTGGATCTTGTTTACCCTTTGTCCTTTGCGGTAGCGCGGAGGGGTCCCGATGCATGCCTCTATGAGTTCCGCAAAAGACCGAGTCCGTTGAAGCCTCTCCGATCCACGCGCCTGTTGAATCGCTAAAACAACCTTACGCCACTGGCGTTCTTCTCCAAAGTCTCGAATCGCCTCAACAAGCTCAGCCTCATCCGCGGTTTCCAAAAACTCCGCGGCGCTTCGCCCGACGCGCGTATCCATCCGCATATCCAGGGGAGCATCATCTCGGAAACTAAATCCGCGCGCGCCTTCATCAAACTGGAACGACGAGACTCCCAGGTCGAACAAAACACCATCTGCACCTTCCTTGAGGGTGTCTACCTCAGCGATATGTTCAAAGTTCGTCGAAACAAATTCAAAGCGTTCGTGGTATCGAGACTTCACAGAATGTGCTCTTGACGCAGCATCTGGATCTTGATCGAGCCCGACGACCTTCGCTTCGGGTAGCATATCGAGCAGACCGCAAGTATGACCCCCGCCGCCAAAGGTCGCGTCGCAAATCACAGCTGGCTCGCCGAACAATGGACGGAACGCCTCTAAAACCTCATCAAATAAGACTGGAACGTGGACCGAATGATCACTGGGATTTCCAAAGTTTTCCATTCCGCAATACATTACCCAGCCTATAGTTCAAACTCCTCAAAAGTCGCGTCCAGCGACTCGTCAGACACATTCACTTCCCGATCATACGATTCCGGACTGTAGATTGCGAACGAGGAGAGTTCCCCAAGCATTACAGCTTCTTTTCCGATCCCTGCATGTTTCATCAGCGCAGCACTCATGTTGATGCGACCCTGCTTATCGAATTCGAACTCATGGAGCATCGATAGGAACCGGGTCAAAGAACTCCGTTTCTCACGATCTTTAAACCCGATCTTGCTTAACTTTACCCGCAACTCCTGGACCCGCTCTGGTGGATAAACCGTGATGTAACCACTCGGGTTCGGAATCGCTAAAAACACCCCGGGTTTCCCGGTATCTTGAGCACCAGAACCCTTTTTCGGGCGCCAAGCTGCGGGCACCGTGAGACGACCCTTATCATCGAGGTTACGATGATGGACACCAATAAACAGTCCTGAGTCGATTATATCCATGGATTTCAAGGTGCTTGGCCATTTGCACCATAGCCTCCCACTTATCCCCACTTCGCTCCACAAGTCAAGATCATTAGCCGATGTTTAGGGTGCGAAAGTTATTCACAAATCTTTGAAAACCATGCATAACCAAATTTCAGAGAAACGCCGAAACATTGATATTTGATAATCAAATCTCGAATCAGAGACATGCCAGCAAAGCCCCGAAAACTCCGTCTCGATGAACTCCTTGTCGAACGCCAGCTCTGTGATTCACGCTCTCGGGCAAAAGCCCTAATCATGTCTGGTAAAATCCGTTCGGGCACCACAATTCTCGACAAACCGGGTAAAACCTTCCCCGAAGACATCGAAATCGAAATCGAACAACCTCCCCGCTTTGTCAGCCGAGGAGGCGAAAAGTTGGAGGGCTTCCTGGAGGCGTTTCAGATCGGCGTCAAAGGGCAACATAGCCTCGATGTCGGGGCTTCCACCGGCGGATTCACCGATTGCCTCCTGCAACGCGGCGTGATTGCCGCGACCTGTGTGGATGTTGGCCGCGCCCAACTCAGTGGCAAACTCCTGAGTGACCCCAGAGTCCGCAATTTTGAAAAAGTAAACGCCCGCGACCTGGAATCAACAGATCTCCCTCAAGCTATATATCCAATCGTAGTGATGGATCTATCCTTCATCTCACTGCGAAAAGTCCTCCCTGCGATCTGGCCACGCGTCGAAACCGGAGGTGTCATGGTTTCCCTCATCAAACCCCAATTCGAGGCAAGTAAAGTCGAAGTCGATAAAGGACGCGGCATTATTCGAGATTCCACCATCCAAGAGCGCACCAAGCACGAAATCCTCGAATTCGCATTGGAAAATTTAGCGGGCTCCAGCCTTATCGGGAGCATCGACTCCCCAATCAAAGGAGGAGACGGTAATCGAGAATTCCTGGCCGGGTGGACAAAAGTCTAATTGCCACACAGATAACAACCCTCTTTCGAAAGCGTAGTCAAAGAGCACAAACCCGAACACGAGGCCGAACCAGTTTTACAGGAGCACATCAAAAATACAGGTCGAGCCATTGTAAGCATGCATGCTGAGTGCTCAATCGCATAGCCAAGGAGATCCAAATCTGAAGATCCGTTTAACCCGACATCCCGCAGGTCAAAACTTTCTGCCTAAACTCCTCCAATAAGCCCTTGGCAGACCTAGGTGCTCGCGGGCTTCCAGCCTCAGGGACAATTCTTAATTTGAACACCAAGAAGCATTCAAAATTAATCTGCGAAAATCGGATGAATCTGTGGATAGGCCGTATTTAATATTTCACTTCATTAGACTCATCGCTCAGATCTATTTCGATCGTATATAGAGATTTTTCAGATCTCGTTTTCATAAAGTCAGCTTCAATAAATCAGGCTCAATGCCAGTTCGTAACTCATTCGCTAACCCTTCTCATGCCTACTTACTGGATCTACTCGTAATCGATACTTATATCTGGAATCTTCGCTGATTTTGAAAGTTCTGGCAAAAGTTGCCAAATCAGCTCTCGTTTGCCCCTGAAACCGAAACCCTCAATAAACTTCCATTCATTCTGACTTTCGCGTTTTAGAGCAACAAAATAGCTCTTAATACGGGCCCTGTAATCACCATAATCTATCACATAGGAAAGCGGCATAAATACGACTTCTTCGGAACCAGAACGGTAAACGCGATCCACACTCTCAAAACGCATATTTTCTATATCAACACTTAATTTATCTGTAGCTCGCATCGTTGATTTCGCAATCCTTCTGAATCCATCCCGCCCTCCGGTAACTGGAAATACAGATTCGTGAGTCGCTCTAAGGATATCTTCTACTCTACCACTCTGATAGTATAGAAGCAGTTTTCTGACCCCGCCTTGAATATCTTGGGCTTCACCCACACTCAAAACTCTAGCTCCGAGATTGGATGCAAGCAGGGTCAGCATAGAAACAGCTATGAGGCATCTCATTCTCTTCCAATGGTAAAGGGAAAGTTCAGCGATGGAAGTTTTATCTGGGTTGGAACTAAGTCTTTCATTCCCCTCTCCAAAAACGCACCTCGTGCAGGGAACAATCGCTGTTACTTACTCCGGATTGTTCTGCCCTGAAGCCCCGAGAGTATGCTTCTTAAACCCATGACCTTCGATCAAATCAATCGCCGAAGCAACTCTGTCAACTCCGACAGATTCATCTACAACAAGAAAAATCCTTGTCTCCTTTGGCAGATTTTTCAGCCAGACTTCGATGTCGAACGAATCAGGGTACCCGTTCAAAACTAGGCTCTCTTCACTAATAATCATCTCCACAGAGGGTTCTTTGAGCTCTTCGACTACAATTATGAAAGTAAAATATCTTGTCCTGCCGTCCTTAAGTTGACTCAGGCCTCCCAAAGTTAAGAGCTTTCCAGCTTGGACAGTAATGTCGCTCTCAATTATTTTTGCGCTAACGGAAGGTCTGGGTTTTCCTCCAATAGTTTTCCATTCTATCTCCGGGAACCAAACCGCTAGTTTCAAGCTATAAAGTGGAAGATTCCCTCCTATCCATGTCGCTTCCACCATTTTATCCAGCGGCATTGTAACACCATTGTATAATGACAAACTTCCGATCAAACCCGATTCGATAAGCGTCCCTTTTGAAAGAATTAATCGTTCGTACCATAAGACTTTATGCGAATCTAAAAATTCAAGCTTTGTCCAAATATCTTGATCAACCAGCGGCTTGAAGATCTCAATTTCTTCTTCAATTGGCCTATCCGATTCAACTTGAAAGATATGCAAAACTGGGAGAATTGGATTTGCTGAGCAAACCAGCGTAAACATAAATAAGATCAAATGCTTCATTTTGCGGAACGTTAAGACCTTACGCGGAGCTTGTCTCCGTTGTGAGCCTCGCCTTGATATGCTCTCTTCATTGTTAATGGATATGTCGAGCAGAGCTTGGTGAATCCTTTCGACTCCAGAATCGGTCGACTCATGGGAGCTGCATCAACCGAGATGTAGGGAAAGCCTTTCACCATTGCATCTTCCACTCTGGATCTAAATAGCTCGGTATAAATACCGCGACCTCTGTATTCGGGATAGACAGAGCCTCCGTGAAGCTCGGCAAAAAGAGAACCTTCGGGGTACTCTATCCAGCCTGCTGCCATTGGGAGGTCGCCGTCAAATGCGCAGAAGTACGCAGTGCTGTCACTCATCGACAACAGCTGCTCTTGCAGCCATGGGAAACTTCGATTCCAGATCGTCTCTTGAATCCGAACAATCGCTGCTAAATCCTCAACGGAACTGATCTTTCGTATTTTGATATCCTCGATTTCTTTATCTCTTGTTGGTAGCGAGTTGTTGAGATCGTAAACCATCAAAGCCTCTTCATCTCCTTGTTCAAAACCGTTCTCCAACAATCGTTGAAGGAGTGTCGAGGGCTTATCAAAGTCATATACCTTCCACTCGAAAGCTAGACTCTTGCTTTTGAAGTATTCGCATTGTCGTTGGATTTCGCTGTCTAGTTCATGCTCCAGGAGGTTGGTGAAGCAAATTATTCCGTCCGCATCCGCTTGCAACGGGGTATACCTGACAATCCTGCCAAGATCTTCCCTTCGGTAGTTGGGCAAATTGTATGCACGTCTATCCAGCGTATAGGCTTTCAGGATACTGTCTGTTTCTATCTGCATATCGTAAAGGGGATGCGCGGAGAGTGGCGCGGCAGCGCTACTCGGAGTTGTCATCTCCCGCCTGGTTCGCATCCCTGGTTGTGTCTTTTATGGTTTTTGAACTGAAGGTGAGTTCTTCCAA
>JBCCBL010000049.1:0-12330 GCA_039034055.1 Verrucomicrobiota bacterium
GAAACGTCGGAGAAACACGAATTCAACAACAATCGGAGGCACTCTACCAATCGATCCGGCTGCACTTCGAATTGAAACGTAAGCAACTTCACTACCTTTGCGAAGGAGGCTATGCCCATATCGAAAGCCCTCATTTCGCAGCAGAACTCTACATTGATCAAGACCCGGCAAACCCAGCTAAATTCTTAGAAACCGCACAGGTGGTCAAAATGAAAACCAAGGATATCGCCCAAGACGCACGGTTTCACTCTTGTTTTAATGCGTATTGCGACTGCTTGAAAATTGAATTCATGTCCCCGCTCGACCTCGAAAAGAAAATCGATGAAGTTGAGGATATTCCATTGCTCGAAGCAGGCCTAAGCTACGCACCAGACGCGTCATTTATGGACCTGAAACTTCGCGAGATCTCGCTACACATCCACGTCAGGCCCTTGTTCGCGACGTTTAAAATCATCGGGGCACGCGATCTCGCCAGACTTTTAGACCACTCACAGCAGACCCTTGAGCTTCTGGCTCCTGCCGGTTTCCCGAAAAGAATACATACACCATGAACCGTCTCTGCTGGATTTATCTCAGTTTCTGTCTGATCGGGATCGTCCTTCCATATTCCCAGATTCTCCCATGGTCGATGCAGAATGGCTGGAATATTCAACAATTCATAAACGACCTCAGAGCCAACCAAATTTCCCTTTTCGCTTGGGCAGATGTATCCGTATCGGCATTTGTTTTCCTGATTTTTCAGGAAATCGAGCGAAGACGACTCAAAATGCCACCGAGCTGGATACCCATCATTTCCCTCTTCCTGGTAGGATTATCGTTAGCCTTCCCACTATTCCTATTGCTGCGAGAGCGGCATCTGATTGTGAAATCTGAAGTTCGGTAGGCGTGGACCTTGATTTTTCAGGTCTCAAAAACAATTCATATTGGTCCAATCGACCCGATTGAATCGTACATGCTTCGATCGGCCTGTAGCGATTGAGACTGCTTTAATATTTGTCATTCATACACTTAGGATTCGGCCGGCGTGGGCCGTTTCGACCAGACCGAAACGGATGCCTGCGAACGACACACTTTTTGCCTCAAGGGAGTGACAGCGGGGACCGATATTTGGATTCCATTCTCCGGAAAAACTCTTAAACACGGCTCTCCACTATGAAATATCTGCGAATCATTGGCATCACTTTGCTCGCACTTGCGGTTTTCATGCCCGCGAGTACTCAGGCCCAATTGTCGAACTACGAACGTCAAATCGTCGCAGCTACGCTCGTCCTGGAAGCTGCCGGAGAAGGCACTCAGGGAATGCAGGCCGTGCTCAACGTCATCTTCAATCGCGCCAATCACCGAACACATCGCATCGTCGGGGTGGTCGCAAAATATGGCGCATTCTCGAGCCTAAATTCTGTCACCAAAAACCAAAGCCCGGATTATTCTCCGATTCTACGCAGGGCTCAGCGAGATCAGGCGTATCCGACCGCCTATCGACTCGTCAAAACCCTTGAACGTGAAGGTCTCTATGATCTCACTGAAGGCAGCGATTACTTCTATTCGGTGCATGGAGAACGCCCGAGCTGGGCTTCAGATATGGAGTTTGTAAAAAAAATTGGTGACCACCGTTTCTACCGATCAAAATGACTCGAGAGACGCTGATGACACATGTCTAAAGGAGTCAATCGCGACCTTTAAAAACCGGCAACACTGAGCCCCAAGGCATCCAGATTCTCAGCATCGATCTCGGCATACTTAAGCGCGCGACGTTCTCGCAATCTTTCATCTAACTCACCGCGCACGAAGATTATGTGGCTTTCGTTAGACTTGGCGAATACCTTTCCATCGCTCCGCAGATAGTCATATTCAATAAGCCCGTCTACCTTATCGCCTGATGGCAAAGTCATTTCATCCAACTCATCCCAGGAGTGGTTCAACTGGTTGATAACTAACAAGCTCTTCATCTCATGCGGATTTATCGGAGTGTTTCGGGACCCGTTGACACGCTCGTAACTCTCAGCAACTACAATTCCTCCGAAAATCACTGCCGTATAATTCCAGCCGTTAGCCACTCCTTCCCCTTTCGCATCGGTCGTTGAAAGGCGATCACCATTCGCGCTTTTGATGTAAGACTTATACTCAAAAATTTCCTCTACATCCTCCGAAAAATCAAAGACTTGCCTCAACGGACCGCTCTCGAGAAGACGTTGAGCACCGTTACCGCGTAGCTCCACCGCGTAGCGATCTGCGGTTAAGCGCCTATCCAGACTTCTTTCACTGTCTCCAATTCGCGCGTTCAAAGAGAAAGATGGGATCGTGAAAACCCATAGGAGAAGGAGTAATTTGGGCATAAGATGGGGCATTGGACGAGGCATTCCTCTAACAAAGAAAGCGTTTTTTCATTTCCCGACAATGCCATAATCGGTTCGCCGAATGCGGAGTTTTAGGGTGTTTTGTCTGATCTGTAAATTCTTCGCAATTGAACTCGGGTCCGCGTAGCCTCGCTTATGATCCAAATGCAATACCAGGGCCCGATAACGAATGCGCCTAGGCTTGATCCCAGAATGCACTAATCGATAGCCCATTTCCACATCCTGGCCCCCATAGGCCATGCGCTCATCATGTCCGTTCACGCTGATAATCGTGTCTCTAAACGCCGAGCTGTTGTTCCCATTCCAAGTCGGTTTCGTCGGGATAAATTTGTCAAGAACACCCCTCAAAAGAGACCCCGCACCCAACCTCAAGTTCTTAAACGTACGCGGCATCCCACGGCTCCAAAGCCACCTCAAAGCGAACACCTGGCCAGAATCGACTGCATTTTTATCTATAATTTCGGAGACGCCCATCGGAAGCTTGAAGTAACCTCCGGACAAAAACTGGCCCGGCTTCGCAAGCTTCCGATGAATCGCAATGAAATCACGAGGAGGGATACAATCACCATCCGTAAACACAAGATACTCACCGGCCGCGGCGAGCGTCGCTTTGTTCAGAATCGCCGACTTCCGAAATCCCCGATCCTCGTGCCAAACATGTTTAATCGGCGGCACAGACAGGCCCTCCTCAAATCGAGTAATCAGCGACCGCGTGCTCTCATCGGACCCATCATCCGCCACCACGATCTCAAATTCCCGATCCTTCTGATTCGCATAGCCCCACAAAACCTTCTCCAACCAAAGAGGGTTATTGTAGGTACTGATGATCACGGAAATAAGCATAGACAGCTCAAATGAACCTCAAACATAGTGTTCCAGTGAGCCCCCGAACTTCAAGAACCGATGCGTAATCTAATCCTCTTTGCGACTTATTGGAATGAGCGCCAATGGATCGAAGCATCTTTGGAACAAATCGAAGCCATCGACCCCATAGAAGTCATCATCTGCGATGGACGTTTCGATGATCGGCAGCTCAACCGATCGACAGATGGGACTCGAGAAATCATACAAGAATGGATCGAGCAGCGCGGCCCAAATGCCCGAATGATTTCTGCGACACGCCTCTCGCGCCTCGAAGCCCCACGAGCCCTCCTTAGCACCATCTCCCGAAAAGGATTTAGGCCAAAACCCGCAAGGATTTTCAAAGCGACACGGCAAGCATTGAGCAAAAGCCTCTACCGCATCAACCAAGCCGTTACCTTCGGTAAAATGATACAGATTTCTGAAATGTGGGAACCTGGCCGATGGTTCATGACCTACGACGCCGACCAGTTTTACTCCGACGACTGCATTGCGACCTTCGACCAGTGCCAATCAAACACTGACGCAGGCCTCATCTCTGCCTGCGAATATACGTTTGAGTCGGACTTTCTTTCCGCGGTCACCGGCTTCGAAAAACGGGATTGGAACAACATGCCTCATAAAATCTTTCCCAACACCGCCATCTACCCGACCCGCCACCTAATGCTGGAGCACCCCTTTTCCCTAAACCTATATCGCAACCAAGTCCGCGCAATCGACGGAGGCTACTACTGCCACTACAAATTTCGCTTGGACACGGACCGGGAGAAAGCGGGTTATTCCTTAGGAGATCGCCGCCCGCCAAAGGCCGAGAAATTCAGAGACCCAAAGAAATTCGAGCTCGAGCATCCACAGACTATTAAAAATCGTTTCGCTGCACAGCTCTAGATTCCGGCTAGGCTGGAGATGTGAGCCGATCAAACGCTTCCAGATACCGAGCGCGTGTTCCCTCAATCACGCTTCTCGGCAACTCTGGCGCGGGGGCAGTCTTATCCCAATCCTGATTTTCCAACCAATCTCGGACAAATTGCTTATCAAAACTCTGCTGCGATCGGCCGGGCTCATATGAGTCGGCAGGCCAATATCGCGCAGAATCCGGGGTGAATATCTCATCGATCAGGACCAAAGACCCATCTGCCTTGCGCCCAAATTCAAATTTAGTATCGGCTAAAATAATCCCCCGCTCCGCCGCATAACTCGCCGCCGTTTGAAAAATCGAAATGGATGTATCGCGCAGAAATTCAAAATCTGCATCTCCGAGCGATGATCGGCAAACCTCATGCGAAACCGCCTCATCATGCCCGGATTGTGCCTTGGTCGTCGGGGTCAAAATAGGCTCGGGAAGCTTCGAAGACTCCTTCAAACCCTCAGGCAAATCAATTCCACAAATCGATTGAGAGGCCTGATAGGACTTCCAACCACTTCCTGATAAATAGGCACGAACGACGAACTCATAAGCAAGCGGCTCCACCCGCTGCACAAACATGCTGCGCAATTCTAACTCTGGATGTTCCGACAGAAAGGCTCGCCAACTCACCGGTTGTTCCGCCTCCGCAACAACATGTGAATCCACCTCGTTTCCGATAAAACCAAACCAAAAATCGCTCATCTGGGTCAGAATTTCGCCCTTTCCAGGAATTCCTTCTCCCATCACGACATCAAAGGCGGACAGACGATCAGTCGCGACGAACACCAGATAGTCGTCATCCCAGGCAAAAAGCTCCCGAACTTTTCCCGAACCTAGATGTTCCAATGACTCGACTCCCACCTCAGTCAGCGCGCGTTCCGAAAATTCTACCATACCTAGTGAATGCTTAAGCAACCATCTCCCGCCAAACATTTTTTAGAAAAAACACTTGCAGAGCCCTCGACCCAAAGTAGTTTCGAAGGCTTTTCCAAGCGTCCCGTTCGTCTAGTCAGGTCTAGGACACTGGATTTTCATTCCAGCGACAGGGGTTCGAATCCCCTACGGGATGCCATTTTTTTAAGCCGAAAAGTAGGAACACGTATTCCGAGAGCAAGCATCTGAAAATGTTGCCGTAACGGACGTAAATCCTCGCAGGATTGTCAAAATTTGTTAAATCAATTGGAGAATTGAAGGATCTACCCCCAATTTCTAGTTCTTAAAACCAGGACGAGTCCCATTATTTTGAATCCAAACCTACTCATCGCAACGCAACCCCGACTACCGTCAGAATCACAGATTTTCCGAAACAGCATGCGTTTAATCACCGTTTTCCTCCTCGCGTTCCTCCTCACAAGCTACTCAGTAGGGCAGGACGCACCAACACTCATACCTGATGATCCTGCGGGTTTTGACACACCAACGGATGACCCTCCAGATTTGGATACCGATACCCTGACGCCACCGAGTGATGATTTAATTTCGGAAGCTCCAAACATAGGTGACAAACTCCAAGCGATCGCGACACGCGCTCTCGTCGAAAGCGGTGAAGGAGTACTCACCAATGGTTTCATCATTGAAGGCAGCGGAGAGAAAACGGTAGTGATTGCGGCCAAGGGGCCAAGTTTTCAAAGCGCAGACGTCCCTAACACCCTTCAGGATCCATTCCTCAGGCTGTTTCAATTCAACACGAGCACGAGTACTTTTGGGGAAATAGAAAGCAACGACGATTGGGAAACAGGTTTATCAGATACGGACCGAGCGGTCTTAGATGCCAACAACTTTACGTTTTCCAACAGTCTTGAATCTGTAATCGTGAGATCACTTCCTGCGGGAGCTTATACCGCTCAAGTAGAAGGTAAAATCACCAACGGAGTTGCTGATGAAGGTGTTGGTCTTGCAGAAGTCTACGATTTTGACACAGCCTCCGTTTCGAAAATCACCGCACTCGCGACTCGGGTTTTCGCGGGGAGTGGTGCCGATAGCCTCAATGGAGGTTTTATCATTGCCGGCGACTCGGCTCGCACCGTCGCAATTCGCGCCAGTGGTCCATCACTTTCGTCTTTTGTTTCCAACCCACTCGCAGATCCATTTCTGGCGGTCAATCGCTATAACACCACTACCCTGCAGTTTGAGCCAGTCCTCCTCAATGGGACTCCTGCAACCAATGACAATTGGGAAACTGGCCTATCAGACGCGGACCGCACTTTGCTGGAAAACAATAATTTCACTCCGACAGATTCCTTAGAATCCATACTTGTCCTAGACCTTGAACCCGGAGCCTACACCGGGGTAATCACCGGCGCTGATGGCGGGACGGGTATCGCCCTGATTGAGGTCTACGATTATACGACGGAGTAGAACTCAAGGAGCGACAGATTATGGGAATCCGCTCAGTCGTTGTGACATTTCAAAGCGGATTATTCCTCGACTGATAAGCTCGAAGACTGTTTGTTTCGCGACAGGAAAGGCACCATGCACCGTAAACCGAGCGATTCGACAAAATCACGATTCATCAAAGAATTTCCATCTCACCAAAACGCTCTCGATATCTTTTCAGACGCCTGGGCGTGCAAAATTCCGAACCAGCCCGGTGAAACAACCTTAAAGAGTGGATCTGTTGACGTTTTCCATGAGGATCCAAGGCCCGATGAAGCGGTTGATGCACTTGGGGATGAAAATAGACGATTCGACGGCCTGGATATTCTTGAACTGGGCCCACTTGAAGCATGACATACCTATCGCTTGGAAAAACTTGGCGCAAAGGTTCTCGCGATTGAAAGTAACTCAGACGCCTATCTCAAATGTCTAATAAGTAAGGAAATTCTCGGGTTAAATAGCAAATTCCTACTGGGAGATGCTATCAAATATCTCAGCGCAAAAACGAAACACTTTGATATAATCTTCGCGTCTGGAATTCTATACCACCTCGAGGATCCAATTCACGCTCTGGAGCTATTCGCTCAAAACTGCGAGTCTCTCTATATTTGGACCCACGTTTACAACAAAGATTTTTTAGGGAATTGCCCAGATTTGGCACCGGTAGAAATCGAATATAGAGGGGTGAAGGCCAAAATTTACCGCTGGACTTATGAAGACACCGACGCAGCCAATTTTTGGGGTGGGAACCAGTCCGGCTCTGCGTGGATGGATGCGGAATCCATCGTTTTTTGGTTAAAGGAGTTCGGATTCCCCGAAGTAAGGATCCTCAGCCGGGACAATCAGCATATGAATGGCCCATCGATTTCACTCTGCGCACGGAAATAGAGATAAGACTCAAATATTTAATTAAATGCACAACAGTTCCCTCTTACGAATGGATTGGTTTATAAGAACCTTTTGCTCCACAATCAAAAAACCCAAGATTGATGTCCTAGACGTGGGGAGTTTCGATGTGAATGGCACCTACAAGCCCTTGTTCAATGACCCTAAGTATCGATATTCAGGATTGGACATGGAAGCAGGTCCCAATGTGGATATTGTATTAGAAAACCCTTACGATTGGAGTGCCCTGGAATCTGACAGCTATGATGTCGTGATTTCCGGACAAGCATTCGAGCATGTCGAGTTCTTCTGGAAAACGATGGAAGAGATGACTCGTGTCTTAAAGAAAGATGGTCTTTTATGCCTTATCGCTCCAAGAGGATTCATCGAGCACAGATACCCGGTAGACTGCTACAGATTCTTTACGGATGGGATGATGGCTTTGGCTAGATGGGTAAGCCTCACTCCACTACATGCTCATACAAACTGCGCCCCAAACTTCGATGATATAGAATGGTACAGTAGCGAAAATGCAGACTCTATGCTCGTCGCCAAAAAAGATTATGCTGGCAAGCCGCAACATCCTGATTTCCGGAAGTACCAGTGTATCCCACCAGACCAAGTTTCTCTGAGGCAACCTCTCATGCACTCTCGAAACGAAGCAGGAGACCATTGACTGTTCGTTCGCAAAGCTCATCGCTGATTCTATTATCCAAATCTGTAATCTCTGCCAAAATCACCTTCCAACTTGATTTCGAACCCCTTACTTAGCCGCTATTTTCCACTATGAGTGTTCCCGAAGAAAACGGTGGATATTCTGAGCGGTAGGTCTCTTAGTAAAACCCATGCCTGTTGGTCAGAGTAAAGTGTATGTGAGAGCGGAGAAATTGGGAAAAGACTATCCGATCGGACATTCCCCAAGTCAGTTTCTCACCCAAATTCTCAAAAAATCTTTGGGGTTCTCAATGCCAACCAGAGATCATAATGACCTCCATACAGCTCTCCACGAAATTTCGATTAAGCTCGAGCGCGGACAGTCTCTGGGAATCGTCGGTCGGAATGGTTCTGGAAAGAGCACCCTTCTGCAGATGATTGCAGGAACCCTGAAACCCACCCGCGGCGTTGTTAATACCCATGGTCGCATAGCTTCAATCCTCGAACTCGGAGTCGGCTTCCATCCTGAATTCACAGGTCGTGAAAACGCGCTTATGCAGCTCGCCATGCTCGGACACCCCAGTCAAGAGGCCGAATCAAGACTAAAATCGATCGAGGATTTCGCGGAGATCGGGAAATTTTTTAGCCAACCGACCAAGACCTACAGCAGCGGGATGCTGGTCCGCTTGGCCTTCGCGGTCATTGCCCACTCAGACGCCGATATACTGATCGTCGACGAAGCTTTAGCAGTCGGCGATGCATATTTTGTTCAAAAATGCCTTCGCTTTATCAATGAATTCAGATCAGACGGAATCCTTCTCTTTGTTTCACACAGCACCCAAGCAGTCAGGACCTACTGCGATCACGCTATTTGGATAGATGCCGGAAAAATCCAATTGGAGGGTCCCTCAAAAGAGGTAACCGAGGCCTATATAGAAGCATATTTCAACGAAAACAATGACCGCATTGAGACATCAAGCGAGGGAGAAATAGAAGACGACCTTGGTGCGATCTCGTATAAGGCACCTACGACCACTATAGCCGCTCAGCAAGCAATCCCGCTTGATCCGAGGGGTAAATTTATAGACTCTTCAACCTTGCGAAACGATATTCAAATATACCCGTTCCTGAATCGTGATACAAAAGAGTTTGGAAAAAGGGGTGCAGAAATCATTCACTGTGCTATTTTTCAGAAACAAAGCAGGAGTCCGCTTAGCTGGACAACAGGTGGGGAGCTGGTGACTGTTGAAATTCATGTTGCATCCTATACGAAGATAGAAAATCCAGTAGTTGGGTTTTTCATACGTAACTCAGTCGGCCTTGAGATCTTCGGTGATAATACATATATCACACATCAAATCGAGCGTATGCCAGGGGTATCCCCAGGATCAACAATGATCGCCAAGTTTCAATTCTACATGCCGATCCTTCCCGAAGGCGATTACACAATGACTGTGGGAGTCGGTGACGGAGACGAAATAGATCATCTAGTACATCATTGGATTCATGATGCTATTGCTTTTCGTTCAACCTCTAGCTCCGTCTGCACAGGACTCGTAGGTATCCCCATGCAGAGTATATCGATCGAAACCATAACTCCGTAGTTATGGATTTTTTGAGACGATTTAAAAAACTGCCCAGTCAATCACTGGACCTCAATCCTCCAATCTTCGGCGTCGGTGCCTGGTCTGGACATATTCCTTTCGCCTACGACCTGGTCTTTAGAACCCAGCCAAGCGTTATCGTCGAACTGGGAGTAGATCGTGGAGAATCCCTGCTTGCCTTTTCGGACGCATGCCAGAAATGGGCGCCTAAATGCAAAATCTACGGTATCGACAGTTGGACAGGAGACTCCCAGACGGGCCAGTCTTCGATACATCTTTTCGAATCCGTTTTAAGTGACATCGAAAAGTTCGGTTTTAAGAATACACAACTCATTCGCAGACGATTCGAATCCGCACTGGATCGATTCCCAGACAAAAGTATCGACATTTTGCACATAGACGGCTGGCATACCTATCAAGCTGTCAAGAACGACTGGGAATTGTTTCAACCAAAGGTAAAAACAAAGGGCATAATACTCTTTCACGATTCCCGAGCAGTCGCGGGTAGCTTTGGAGTGTATCGGCTGATTGACGAAATCAAGGATGGTTTTCCGACCTTTGAATTTCCATTTTTCTTCGGACTCTATGTATTTGAACATTCTTTACGTAATAGATTCTCAAATGACTTTCTATCGAAAGTATCGAAAGACTTGACCAAATGGTCTGCGCATTACGAGCAAGTCATCCATTACCTGAGCAATCAACCGGGGGTTCATTCGTCCAGAATTCAAAATACTATTACGGTTTCCAATGAGTTCGTGAACGAAACACATTATCTGGACCTCAAAAGACATCACACGCTTTCAGATGTTCACCTTAGACAGATCGATTCCACAATCATTCCAGAATCTGCTGAACCAAACCAGGCATTTACAATCCTTACACCTGTGTATAAACCTGACATTGGTTTTCTAAACGCCGCGGCTGAGTCAGTCCTATCACAGTCTTATAAAGACTGGGAGTGGATTTTAATCAATGATGGAAACACCCTCGAAATCAGTACCATCCTCAATAGTTTAGTGAGTCGTGATCCGAGGATACGACTCATTGAAAAAGAGACCAATCAACATATCGCGAGTGCTCTAAATTCAGGGCTAGAAAAGGCATCAAATCAATGGTGCTGTGTCCTCGACCAGGATGACCTTCTGTCAACCGATGCATTATCCATCGCATCGGAGTACCTTCAAGAATACCCACAAGCATCGATATTCTACAGCGATGAAGATAAGACCAATGCGGCGGGTGATCGATTCTGCGAACCATTTTTTAAACCCGGCTATCAACCAGATTTAATATTAGCGCAAAACTATTTAAATCATCTGACATTCTTTAAGGCTGAGGAAGCGCTGACTGTTTCTGGGTTTGATGACAGATTTCGTGGATGCCAGGATTGGGATTTTTATTTAAAGATCATTGAACTCAAGGGCCACAATTCAGTAGTGCATATTCCTTACGTTTTATATCATTGGCGACAACACACACAGTCGACTGCAGAGTCTATCACTAGCAAGCCATACGTTCTCAAAAACTCCTTAGAATGCATTCGAAAAAGGACTCCTGATGATACAGACTTAGAGCAATTTCCCAGTGGATATATTATTCGCAAATTCAAAAATCGTGTAACGGACACCCTTGAGCTTGGATACCAAATCGGCGAACAATTCGAATCAAAACCTGTAGGTTCAAAGAAATGGCTGATCACGGGCGATGCAGCGAGGATTATTGATGAAGTTTCACGTTTTTCGAAAGACTACGAAGACTGTGTAATTTTGCTGTCTCCCATAGAACAGTCGCTCAGCACAGATATACAGGCAAATCTCTATGGCTACGCGGACCAGGAGCATGTTGCATTCGCTGCGCCTCAAGTTTACTCTACCGTTTCGTGTTCATACGAAAATGCATACTCTATAAGCGACCAGGGGTTTGCTCGAACCGCGAGCGACCCTATAGGTTTCGAAAGCGAGGGATACTTCATGAACCTTCGGTTGCCAACCAACCCGGATGTCTTGAATCTTTCATTTTCTTGTTTCAGAGCGCGAAACTGGCTCAAGTATGAATCTCAGATACGCGAAAGGAGTCTGTTACAGCTCTCGAGGGCAGTCGCGGATTCGAGTGAATATTTTCTGTGGGTCCCTCATCTAATAAAAATGGATCGCCTGGATTCTCTATTCGAACTTGATGACGGGGATCATAAATCCATCGTCCCCAAACGTCATTGGGTCTCTCCCTATCGGAGATTTTTTGCGTCTGGTGATGAAACCCTTAATTCAACTAAATGGACGGGGCTTCGCAGCGATCGCCATGAATGAATGGCTATTTTCCAAGGATGATAAGTCCCATGCCCGGCGTGCAAAATTGAATTTCCCTGAAGAATGGTGGATGACCCCGTGTTTTCCCTGCTGAAGGCGCTCTTGACGCATCAACTGTCCCTTCCGGGTTTCCGGCAACAGAGTATTCTCGAAGATGACCACCTTTTCAAATGCCTCTTCTAATATCTGGAGCAGGGACTCATAATAAAACTCGTCGACATGGAAAGGATTCGGGCTGCCCCTTTCTCCGGGTGAAAACATTTCTTTATTGGGAGTTCCAATCAGAGCAAACCCACCGGTTCGCAGCACTCTAGCTTTTTCGAAAACTGCTTTTTGAGGATCAGCCAAGTGCTCCAAGTTCTCGGAGGAGATCACCC
>JBCCBL010000050.1:0-12269 GCA_039034055.1 Verrucomicrobiota bacterium
AACCCGCTAGACCACGGAACCGTCGCCGAGGGACGCGCTCGCCCTTTGCTCCTAAGCTATTCAGAACTCCGGAAAAAGACTCTATCAAGCTCCCAACATGGCGACGCACTTCTTAAAAACAAAGAATTCGCCTGGGCGCTCGCAGAGGGTGCTTTTTTCGTTTTAAATACGATTCGCTCGACTCGAAAAAAATTTAAATAATCATTACAGTGATGTAAAGTGAATCCTCGCTTCAAGTTTTATGGCATCGTAATCCTGACTTTTGCCATCTGGCATTCTTCACTGAGATGGCATGTCATACCACCTTCCATCAGACTAGAAGACTATGCGTTTACGAAGATGGAGGTCTTTGAGCTTGAAGCAAAAATACTTTCAAAGAAAAACTACCATTGGGGCAAAGAGTCGGCACTGGCCCCAGTAGACTTAGCCCTAGGATGGGGCCGCATGGCCGATCCAAAAATCATTGATCAAATTGAAGTAAGTCAAGCGAATCGCTGGTACAAATTGCGCATCAAAGACCACCCGCCAATTCCGATGCGGGAAATTCAATCACATAGCGCAAATATGCATATGATCCCGGCTAATGAAGAAGCCTTGAAGAGCCTCGTCCGTCTCAAAGAAGGAATGAATATCAAGCTCTCTGGCCACCTTGTATGGGTATCCGGAAAAAAGGTTGGAAATGGCAGAGTTCTCTCACGCGAGAGGACACAGGCGATGGGGCATGTGAAGTCGTCCTCGTCGAATCAATCAAACAGATTAAACCGTAGGTAAATACTTTTTAATCAATTACTCTAAAGACCTAAGCTAGAAGGTAAAAACTACTTTCATAATTTTTAACAAACTTATTTTAGAATTCATAGGGAAAGTAAAATCAAGTCACTATTGATGGGCGGTTATTTCGCCTAGAGCCAATATATTCGTAATAATTTTTTTACTACACTATTATGTTTATAAAAAATGTGTACACAAATATGGCTGGATTGGATTGTTCGGTTTAAATACCAACAATGCACCGTATACATATTCCGCATTTAATCATTGACTAATTACCAATACCTTTCATCAATATCATCCCTACCCCTCTTGTAAAAACAAGTACCCTGCCCCCAAAAACATGCGCCTACTCGAAACCGGTACCCCTGCCGGCGTTGGTAAACCCATGGCTCATTTCGCAGGAGCATTATGCTTGCTCTCCTGCGCAACGAGCGTGATTGCCGAAACGTCCGTCACAACCAACATTATCAGTGTTTTCGGAGCGGATGCTCCCTACACTTCCACATTCGACTCGATGACCGATGGGTCTTTCGAACCCCAGAAAGAGCCGACCTGGTATACAAACCCCGACGCCGTGATTTCGGCCGGCAGGCTCGAACTCAATGGTCAAGCGACGATGATTAACCTGACCTCGGAAAGCAATGCGTTGTGGAGCGAGATCAATATCATCCCTGTTCCGTTTGAGAGCGGGGTGACACCTGCACTCGCTCCCGAAGCCGTCGTTGCCTTCTTTTTTAATTCCGTGGGTGACTTTCAGGTCCTTGATGGAAGCACATGGATCACCGCTGCTGCGGTCCCAGTGAGTCAAATTCAGACTGAACATCGAATCACCACAATCGTAGACTATGAAGCCCGCACTTACAGCCTTTGGCTTAATGGTGTCCGGGTCGCTGAAGACCTAGACTTCACTAGGCCCGGAAACAACACCCCCTTGCAAATTCGCTTCGATGGCGACGGGGCTGTATCTGACCTAAGGCTCTCAACAGGTGAGCCCGCTGCACTAGACAACGATGGAGACGGTCTCATAAACAGCTGGGAAATCGCCCAGGGGATTGATCCTGAAATCGCCACAGGCAACGATGGCTCCAATGGTAATCCCGATGGTGATAGCTTCACCAACCTGGAAGAATACCAGTACAACCTCACCGCATTGTCCTATGAGACACGGGTTGAAGGAAGTATCGATACCGTGCTTACGTTCGAAAGCGAGCAGGGCTGGATCAGTGGCGACCTGAATAACCAGTTCGGCTGGCTAGCTACGAACGCAGCAGTCCTTGAGGACTCATCTATCTTCACCACTCAGGGCGATACTGGAGTCGAAGTTTTACCCGAGTTCAGCTATGCAGACGCGGCATTTGCCAATATTGATTCATCTCGGAGAAACATCCGGCTCACGGTGGATCTAGCACCCATGGCCTTCAGCAACTTTGCAGAGCTGCCTCTGCCTGATAACGCTTCAAGACTCGCATTTTTCATTCGGGAGGATACGAGCATTCACGCGACAGACGGAGTATCAGGAACCGACCCCGTTTGGAGCAACACTGGGATCGTATCCCAGATTGACATCGCGAGCTGGAACCGGGTCGAACTTCATATCGATTACCTCACCGAGCAGTACACCCTACGCGTAATCAATCCTGAGGATACTACGGATACTTCCGCGCCCTACGGTCCGTTCAACCTGATGCCCGGCACTGAAACCACGGTAGATCATGTAGTGCAATTAACGATCAGTAACGAGGCTTCTTCTGGAGAAACCTATTTCGACAATGTTCGTGTATCCGCCACTGCGGAATCTATAAATTAACCCCTTATCATACCCAATTTTTTCACCCCAAATTGACATGAAGAAATTACCCTACCTATTCTTGCTGAGCATTACCCTGACTTCTCCCCTCACAGCCTCCGAACCCGAAAATGGAACCCTGATTCAGATTAGCTCTGTATCAATATTCACCATAATCGTTTACCTCTACTGCGCTCGCAAATCAGCCAAGGAAAACATCAAAGCCTAGACATCCCAGACGCAATCCAAGTCACCACGATTGCCTCCCCCAAACTGAGTTGAATGGGCATTAAGTCCCAGGTCTGTTCATGCGATTCCAAAAAAGGCCGTCTATCTAGGCGGCCTTTTTAACAAAACTACTCGTTCACAAGCGTTTTTATATTTAGCTCGCGTAGTTGTTTAGGCGCTACACGTGATGGACTTTGAGTCATCAAGTCCTCCGCTCTTTGTGTTTTAGGGAAAGCAATAACATCGCGGATGGAGGTTCTGCCTGCCAGAAGTGTGACCAAGCGATCGAATCCAAAAGCGATTCCACCATGCGGAGGCGCCCCGTATTCGAAAGCCTCTAGCATATATCCAAAGCGGCTTTCTACTATCTCAGGCTCGAGACCGAGAACATCCAGGAATACTTTCTTCTGCAACTCAGGTTGGTGAATACGAATCGATCCACCGCCCAGCTCCGTACCGTTAAGCACGAGGTCATAGTGTTGACCGCGAACTGCCTTCGGATCTGTGTCGAGTTTTTCGATATCTTCGGGAACGGGTGAAGTGAACGGGTGATGCGCCGACACGTAACGGCCTGCTTCTTCGTCAAAAATCATCAGTGGGAATTCGATTACCCAGAGGAATTTCCAATCATCCGACCGGATTTCCAACTTTCCACGACCCGCCAAGAGCTGAGCGGCCAAGAGACGCACGCGCCCTAGAATAATGCACGCTTGCTCCCATGGTGATGCTGCAAAAAATACGATATCACCTGTCTCAACATTGAGCTTTTGTTTGACCGCAGCCTGTTCGTCTTCAGAGAGGAATTTGAGAATCGGACTTTTCCAGCCGTTTTCATTGGCCCGAATAAAGGCCAATCCCTTCGCGCCCAAAGACTTTGCAGCATCTTCTAAGTTCTTGAGTTCGCCCTGAGTGATGTCAGCGAGGCCTTTCATGTTTAGGGCCTTGATGACTCCTCCGTTGTCGAGCGTGCCTTTGAAGACTTTGAATTGCGAATCGGCAAAAACATCTCCGAGATCTTGAAGCTCAAAACCGAAACGCATGTCCGGCTTATCCACTCCAAAGCGGTTCATGGCGTCGAAATACGACATCCGCAGAAAAGGTGTTTCGATTTCAATACCCAATGTCTCCTTCCAAATATGAGCCATGAGTCCCTCAATGAGGGCATACATGTCTTCGCGATCGAAGAAAGAGACTTCCATATCAATCTGCGTAAACTCAGGTTGACGATCTGAACGCAAATCTTCATCGCGGAAGCACTTCGCCAACTGAAAATACTTTTCGACACCCGCGACCATGAGCATTTGCTTAAATTGCTGGGGTGATTGCGGTAGGGCAAAAAACTCACCCGGCTTGGTCCGGCTCGGCACTAAATATTCACGGGCGCCCTCCGGGGTCGATTTGAACAGCATGGGGGTTTCCACTTCCAGAAATCCAGATGCATCCAAGTATTTACGCACCGCTTGAGCGGCTCTACTGCGCAGGCGCAGTAGCTCGAGATTGCTTGAGCGCCGTAAGTCTAGGTAGCGGTATTTGAGGCGTAAGTCCTCATTTACCAGATCACCCTTTTCATCCATCGGGAATGGAGGGGTTTTCGAGGCATTGAGGATCTCGGCGCTTTCGACGGCGATTTCAACCGCGCCGGTCGCCATCTTTTCATTGGTCGTTTCGGCGCTGCGCTCGACGACGGTCCCTTGTGCATGCAGGACACTTTCACTCTTGAGCAGAGGTATGACCGCGGCAACATCAGCGTTATTGGGATCAAGCACCAATTGAGTCACGCCCTCGCGGTCGCGGAGATCAACGAACTGAATCCTCCCGTGATCACGCACGGAGTCAATCCAGCCAGCGAGGGATACCTGATCCCCGGCATGTTCCTTACGCAATTCTGCGCAGTGATGGGTCTTTTTCATAGCTATTGAAGTGCTTTACTGAAAATCAGCAGGTTTGAAAATACGGAATGTGGTGGGTTCTCCATCCACCGCAGGAAGCGCTCTCAGTGAGACTACGGCATCACTCATGGCCTTTTCATTGGTCCGGTGTGTTGTAATTACTAGGCTAGTACAGGGCTTACCTGCCGCTTCACTTTGGCGCACGGAAGCGATGCTGATTCCCTGCTGGGCGAGGGCATGCGTCACTTCGGAAAGGGTACCCAAGCGATCTTGAACGCTCAGACGGCAATAGAATGATGATTGAATGTCTTCCGGCTCTGCCAGGGAAACCTGCTCTGCCAATTCTCCACCAACATCATCCTTGGCGTCTAATGCTTCAGATTTTCGCCGCAGTGCGATCACCGCATCTGCGATGTCTCCAATCACTGATGAGGAAGTCGCATCTTGCCCGGCACCGCGACCGATTAGCAACGTGGTGCCAACAACATCGCCGGTAATACTCACTCCATTAAAAACATCATCGACGTCTGCCATGACTTCTCCCTTCGGTATCAAACAAGGCACGACGCGCAGCCAAATTTTATCGGCCTTAAAATCGCGAGAAATAATCCCGAGTAGTTTGATTTTATAGCCGAGGCGCGAGGCGACTTTCATGTCTTCCGCAGTGACTTTTCGGATACCTTCAACCACCGCTTCACTCAGTTTGATCCAGCGACCATGGGCCAGGAATGCCAAGATCACCGCTTTGTGCGCGGCATCTACGCCATCAAGGTCGAGGCTTTCGTCCGCTTCGACATAGCCCAGCTCACGCGCCGCATCCAAAGTCTCTCCGAAAGAAATGCCTTCGCGGGCCATGCGCGTGAGGATGTAATTTGATGTTCCGTTCAGAATCCCAAAAATCAGTTTGAAACGGTTGGCGACCAATCCCTCCTGAAGGGCCTTGATTACTGGGATTCCCCCAGCGACAGAGGCTTCAAAAAAGAACGGGGCATTGCACGCGCGGGACGCCGCAAAGAGTTCGTCGCCATGGTCACAGATGAGGGCTTTGTTCGCAGATACCACCGCCTTGCCAGCCTTCAAGGCACGGAGGGTGAGATCGTAGGCCTGATCGGTTCCGCCCATCAATTCGCAGAGGATGTCAATTTCCGGGTCATCGACAATCGAGTCCAAATCGGTGGTCAGCAGTGATGGATCAATATCGACATCACGTTTCTTATCCAGACTACGCACGCCTGCTTTGACCAAATTCAAATGAACACCGAGTCGCGCTTCCAGAGCGGCGCGATTATTTTCGATGTTCTTCCAAACACCTTGACCGACCGTTCCAAAGCCGAGCAGCCCAATTTTGATTTCCGATTTTTGGCTCATGTCTTTTTCGAGAACCGATTTTCCGTGCCTGCGAGGAGGCGCCTAATATTAGATTGATGACGCACCACAATCAGCACCGCGATGACCAGGGAGAAACCAATGAGAGCACTGCCCGTCTGATAAATTGCCGAAAATATGGGGAGCGATACACCAAAGAGTATCGATGCCAGTGATACATAGCGGCTTGAATAAAAGGCGATGGCCCAGACGATCAGCCCAGATAGCAGGACCAGGGGCATCATAGCAAAAATGCCGCCCATGGTAGTGGCCACACCCTTTCCCCCTTTGAATTTAATAAAAATGGAGAAACTATGCCCCACGATCGCCGCCGCGAGTCCCAGTATTGAGAGCATCTCCGGCGAGGACTGCAGGGCCATGGATTGCATTTGCGGCCAGCCTGCTGCGACAAACCCTTTCAGAGCGTCGAGGGCGAAACAGAGATTTCCCGGGCCCGACCCGATCACCCGCTTCACATTAGTCGCTCCGGGACTCCCACTGCCTTCCGCGAAAATGTCTACCCCACGGCTTTTTGCGATTATGACGGCAAAGGAAATGGCTCCCAGCAAGTAGCCAATGATCACAACTGCGATGACCTCAATGGGAGCCATATTTTTTAAGCTATAGATGGACGGTGCGGACCTTGCGCACCGCAGCGTGGGATTTGATCCGCTCGAGTGCGGCCTCAGTCGGGTCAGAGTCGAGTTCGAAAACAGAGACGGCGGTGCCTTCTCCCTCGCGTGCGAGAGACATATTGGCGATGTTGACCCCCTCTTCACCCATTACGGTACCGAGGAATCCAACAATGCCGGGGACGTCTTCGTTCTGCATGCAGAGTAAGGTGTTCGCGGGGTTCACTTCGAGGTCGCGACCGTCGATCTGGACAATGCGAGGCGCTTCTCCTTTTCCGAGAAGGGTTCCCGATACGGATGCCAGTAAGCGGTTTTCTCCGTATGCTTCGATGGCAATCAGTTCGTTATAATCGCACTCATCGGAGGATTTGGTGACGGTGATCGCCACGCCCATTTCTTTGAATTTTGCCGGGGCGTTTACATCATTCACCGAGTTTGAAATGAGCGAGAGGAATCCTCTTTGGATCGCTCGGGTAATCGGCACGGCGTCGAGATCGATGATCTTGCCGTAATAGGTCACCTTCAACTCTTCAACGCTGTGATGGGCCAGTTGCTGCACGAAACTCGCGAGACGTCCACCCAAGGTGATATAGGGCCGGATCTGCTCCAGGGTGCGCGCATCGACTGATGGCATATTGACCGCATTGCTGATCACGCCTGTCTTCAGAGTCGCCGTAATGAGTTCGGCAATTTCAATTCCGACGCTTTCTTGGGCTTCTTTGGTAGAGGCTCCAAGATGCGGGGTGAGCACGACATTTTCCATCGTCCTGAAAGGGTGATCGACGGCCAGGGGTTCCACTTCGAAGACATCGAGACCTGCCGCCGCGACCTTGCCTGATTGGAGGGCTTCGAGGAGGGCCGATTCTTTGATAATTCCCCCGCGCGCTACGTTGAAAATCCGCACCCCGTCTTTCATTTTCGCAAATGCAGATTCGTCGACCATATGCCGGGTTTGATCCGTAATCGGCATGTGGACCGTAATGTAGTCTGCCTTTTCAAAGGCTTCGCTGAGTTCGACTTTTTCGACCTTGAGGTTTTTCGCACGCGCGTCGGTGAGGTAGGGATCGTAAGCGATCACCGTCATACCAAAGGCTTGGGCACGGACGGCAACTTCTTGACCAATCCGCCCGAGACCTAGGATCGCCAAGGTCTTGGCCCGCAACTCAGTGCCCGGGTAGTCCTTCCGTCCCCATTTTCCAGCACGCATCGAGGCCGATGCCTGAGAGATCGGCCGCGCTCCACAGATCATGTGGCTAAATGTTAGCTCGGCGGTGGCGATGGTGTTACCCCCGGGCGTATTCATGACGACAACCCCATGCTCGGTCGCCGCATCTAAATCAATGTTGTCAACACCCACTCCGGCGCGTCCCACCGCCTTCAACGCAGGGGCTGCTGCAAAGACTTCGGGCGTCACCTTGGTTTCACTGCGCACAATAATCGCAACAGCATCCGACGCGAGTTCCAGAATTTTTTCAGGCGACGAGCCGTAAGCCTCCACGACGTCAAAGCCTTCCTGCTCTTTCAGGTAGGCCACACCAATCGGAGAAATGCGGTCTGCTACTAGGATTTTCATGGGTCTGTCTTGGGTTTATCTCAGAGAGAAAGCGGGTGAGACAAAGGACCTCGCCCTGGCTTGGCAACAGAATATGCGGAAAAGCGAGAGAGCTAGCCGGAATGGCCCTCAGTTAAGAGTATTCCAGTCTATCACTCACGCTAAGAAATGTAGGCTGCGTGGACAAATTCCGGACCAAGCTGAAATCTCCCGTTTTTGGCGACGGGAGTGCATTTGTCCAGGTGGCCTAGTTCTACTGGGTCAAGGGGTCTCTACGGCTTTTTTTAACCACGAATGGGCACGAATCCACACGAAGAAATAAACGATTCGTGTAAATTCGTGGTTCATTTTTTAAAGCGTTTGGAGGAACGGGTCTTGGTCTTCTAATTCATTTTAACAAGTAGAACTAATATGGTAGGGGCAGACGTCCCTACCTTTTCGAGAAATATCCGCGATCCATGTCCTTAACTAAATACCATTCGACGAAGGTCTCAGGCTAGACCTTGTTATGAATGGTGCCGCTATTGTCGATGTCAGGTCGGTTGAAAAGCGAGCGCCCGTCCACAAGCAACAAGCGCTCATCTACCTCAAACTAGCTCAGCAACCCGTCGGCCTACTGATTAAATTCAAAGAAGCCTATTTAAAAACGGTATCCAGCGGTTCGCGAATGGACTCAAAATACTCTACGCCTCCGCAGAGACCCCAACCGCACCGTAAGCATTGGCTCAGATATTCTCGTATGCTTTGGCCCGCTTCAGTTCATTGAGGATCTGATTGACCTCCAAACGTTCCCGATAGTTTGGATCAAAATGAGCGAAGCGGATGGTGCCGTCGGTGCCCACGAGGTAAAGGGCTGGGACCGGAAGGATGTGGTGCGTCTCCCCAGAATCGCCTTCGATATCGATGCCGTATTCGTTTTTATATTTAGAAACGAGGGACTCCGGGACTTGGAAGGCCACCCCAAAGGCTTTCATCGCCTCGGCCGAGCTATCCGAAAGCAGCTGGTATTTGAGGGCGTGTTTTTCGGCAGCGTCCTTGTTTTTCGCAGGCCGATCCGGGCTGACGCCGACGATTTGAAAGCCCATCGCATCGACCTCTGTCGCCACTTTTTGGACCGCCGCTAAATGCTTGGTGCAAAAGGGACACCAGCCCCCTCGGTAAAAGATCAGCACGGTCGGCTGCTCCGAAACGAGGTCGTTGAGCGCGACCGATTCACCGTCGAGCGTTTTTACGGAAACTGCGGGGACCTGGGCCCCCTTTTCAAGCGGAGAGGCATCTTCGGCATTCTGCGGAACCTCCGCCAGAAGCTGACTTGCCGAGGCGAGGAGAAGGAGCGGGAGCAATCGAGATAATGGATTCATGATCATTCTGAGGCCCGACTCGGGAACCTATTCCCAAAATCTTGCTCCCTCCCCCCAATACCTGCGCCCGGTGCTCTGAGGGTCTACTCGGATTGAGCCAGGCTTCTGGGCTCGTTTAGGCGTTTTCAATCTCTAACCGTTCGACGATGAGAAGACCTAAGAACACCGGGGAGCCGTAGGACTCTCCTAATCTTTCACTGGACAGGAGCATAGCATATATGCTATATCAGCAAAAGTGGCTTTGTCTGTAGAATTTTTGAGTGAAAACGTCGAACAGGAGTTCGAAGCCCTCCCGCTGGATATGAAGGCGAAGTTCGAACACATTACTCATTTGATTACCGAACATGGACTCCACGAAGTTGGAATGCCCTATGTGAGGCACTTACACGACAAGCTCTGGGAGATGAGACTGAAAGGTCGCGACGGTATATCCCGAGCGCTCTATGTCACAGCTCTCGAAGAGCGTGTGGTGGTGATTCGAGTCTTTGTAAAGAAGACTCAGAAAACACCATCACGAGAGATTAAATTAGCCCTAAAACGCGCAAAGGAGGTAGAAGATGAGTAAGACACGAAATGCGAATGAACTTTTCGAAAAGTGGAGAAAAGATCCTGACTATGTCAAAGAATATGACGCACTCGAGGAAGAGTTCGCCATTGCCAACGCGCTAATCAAAGCCCGTTCCAAAGCGAACCTGACCCAGGCTGAAGTTGCTGAACGTATGAATACAACACAATCAGCAATCGCACGGCTTGAAGGCGGTGCCAATCCGTCAATTAGCATGTTGCGCCGCTATGCAAAAGCAACAGGCACACGCCTGGAAATAAATCTGTCTCAGATCTAGTCAAAGAGGAGATTAACTCGTGACTATCTCAGTTTAACCAATCGTGTAGGGTGCCCATAGTTATTTAGCGTTCATTCACCGCCACCTTGCGAGCCCTCACGCATCATACTCGCAAGCATGTCTCGAACCTGCTGCTGCTGTGCCTCAACCAGCTCTCGGTCAGGATCGAGTAGCCAAAGGAGATGCTCCTGGAGAAGTCTCCCAGCGGCATCACTGGCCTTCATGGACACCAATGTTTGGAATAGGTTCCAAGCAGAGACGGTCGTATCGGGATGCTCAGGGCACAAAGATGCGCTCACTGGGCTTCCAGCCATTCTGCTGGGCGGCGATGTAGGCGGCGCTTTTTGAATAGTCTGCAGTGAAATAGAGCAGGAGAGCCGTGGCACGCTCCAAGCCTTCGGCGATAGCCTGGGTGATCCGGATAAATTCCTGGACTGCCTCGATATCGACAAAGCAATCCAAGCCCGGCTCGCCCAGCTTGTGAGCCAATGCCTGCACCGTGGCGACCCGGCTCTTTCCGGCGGGATCGACCTGTTTATAACTTATGAAGAGGCACTGGCTCATCCTCCGCCCGAGCTTCATCGCTTCACGCATCCAGGCAAGCTTTGAAAGATTCTTTACACGTAATTCTTTCTGGATCTGGCCATAGCATTGCTATTCCGTGCAGTCATTAGTTGTTCCTAGAGCCCTCTCGATGCCCATGAAATTTGAAAATTACGAAGTCGATTCTTTCTTCGATGAGACCATTCAGCCAGATGGCAACCCGCGCCCGCATTACGAAGCGATTGTCGAGCGCCTGAACACCCTCGCAGATGACGACTTTGAACGCCGCCGCAAAGCCATCGATGCCTCTTTTTTGCAGCAGGGTGTTACGTTTACCACCTACATGAATAATGAGGAGGGGACCGAGCGTATTTTTCCGTTCGACACGATGCCGCGGGTCATCCCTCCCGACGAGTGGGCCCATCTTGAGAAGGGCCTGACCCAGCGGATCGTCGCTTTGAATCTGTTCCTTCATGACATTTACCACGATCAAAAGATTATCAAGGACGGCATAATCCCTCCCGACCACATTCTCTCCGCCAAACACTTCCGGCGGGAGTTCATGGATTTTAATGTCCCGCGCGACATCTATATCCACATTTGCGGCTCCGACCTGATCCGCGATCACGAGGGCCGGTATCTGGTGCTCGAAGACAATGCCCGCTGCCCTTCGGGTGTTTCCTACATGCTGGAAAATCGCGCCGCGATGAAGCGATTCTTCCCGCACTTTTTCCCGCGTGCGGGGGTGCGTCCGGTCGAGAGCTATCCGGACAAGCTGCTTGAGATGCTGCAATACATCACGCCTCATCCCAAGGATAACCCTACCTGCGTGCTCCTCACCCCTGGCGTCTACAATAGCGCCTATTTCGAGCACTGTTTCTTGGCCCGTCAAATGGGGATCGAGATCGTCGAGGGCTCGGATTTGGTGGTGCGGGATTTCAAAGTCTATATGAAGACGACTCACGGCCTGCGCCAAGTCGATGTGATCTATCGGCGCATTGATGATGATTTCTTGGATCCCAGCGTTTTCCGTCCCGATTCGATGCTGGGCGTTCCCGGATTGGTCAATGCGGTGCGCGCTGGAAATGTCACCCTCGCTAATTCCATCGGCACCGGAATATCCGACGACAAAGTGATCTACTATTTCGTGCCGAAGATGATCAAATACTATCTAGATGAGGAGCCGATCCTTCCAAACGTGGATACCTTCCTCCCTTCCGAGCCCGAAGACTTTCAATACGTGGTCGAAAATGTTGAAAAACTCGTGATCAAATCCGCGAACGAAGCAGGAGGTTAC
>JBCCBL010000051.1:0-12191 GCA_039034055.1 Verrucomicrobiota bacterium
GATCAATTTTGGGTGTAAGTAAAAATAGAGGATGAACAAAGGCGACAGTACCAACAGGATGTCTATGAGCAAAAGTTGTTGCTGGGTATTCTCTCGGTTTCGCGCAGCTAAGCGGTAGTCTTCCGCAATCAACTCATCTGCATCCGCGATCAGTTCTGAAATGCTTTGAGACAACACCCCCTCCAACTCCGCGTTCAATGCCTCTTGAGCATTAACTGCACGATCGAGCGAAAACTCTCTAATCCTGCTCTCAAATAATCCAGACTCACTTTCCACTTGTTCCAAGAATACCTCATGCGCTCTAGCCAATTCCGCACGCGGTTCCAGATCCTCAATCCGCATTAAAGAATCAGCGATTTTTTGAATCTGCTGGGTAAACGTGCTCCTCAATTCGAGCAATCGAACTTCAGAATCAATGGAGGGAAGCTGCGCCAAGATATCGCTCAAGATATCCCCAATTAAACTCAGCTCGTTGACTGCATCGACATGAGACTCTCTGTATAATGAGGCATCACGGCGAACCTTAGCCGATTCAAGCGATAGCAAAGCAAAGGTTTGGGAAGACAACAAAGACACCTCCTGATAAGCTTGCAGAGACTCTTCGCGAGCTTGAAAACGTTCACGAATGAGCTTGCGAAAGTCTATCACACTCTGATGCAACTGTTCTACGACATATTCACTGTTTTCAGCAAGAACACGCCCACGCTCGAACTCCTTGAGCTTTAGGACTTCGCTTTTATTGATCTCTATCGCTCGATCAATACGAGTGTCGAGAGCATCCGCCTCCGCTCCGTCAGTTTGAATCGCTTTCTGTGTCACTAAATCCACGACATTCCTCACCGATGCAGACAATCGATAGGCTGACAACACTACTGGGGTGGATTCCAGAGCCAACACCCGGTGACTCTGGTCAAGTGAGCGCAGACCAAACCAGGCAACAATGACCGCAATGAACCCCAAGAGTGAAAGCAAGGCATAGGTATAAAAAATTTGCCGCCCCATGCTAAAGGCGACCCGCTCCTTTCTCTTCAAATTATCCATCTTCTCTATTTAAGTCTGCTCTCGAAAACCAAAAAAGCCGAATGCTCTTCTGACTACTACGGCACTCGCCGAATTATGAAAAACTCAATCGACATAAATCGCCGCACATTCCTCGCTATGTCTGTTAAAATCAATCCTGCAGGGAGCAGACATCAGCGTATAAATGCCAATGCATCGGCCTGAAGTCGATACGATAACTAATCATCGTATCCCTAGGAATACGCCGTGATGGCATTTCGACCTTTCGACTCTACTAATGTATTTATAAAAAAGATACATATATATTTTTTTACGATTCCCAGATCATAATCAAAGACCAACAGGTCTGACCCTAGCTAACTAAAGCAGCCCCCTCACCACGTTGTTCTTTCTCACAGCGCTCAAGATCTGCCTTGCTACCAATGACCACCAAAATGTCCCCGGCATGGATGAGAGCTTCAGGGGAAGGGGGAGACATCCATTCATCCTCACGCAAAACTCCCAATACACTGATTCGAAGACGCTTGCGTAAATTTAAAGCGGCCAGCGTCGCCCCATCAAAAAGACCTCCGGTCTCGACAAAAATGCGCGAGATCATCGGGCGCTGTTTGTTCCGTGGTCCATCGGGTCGCTTCCTCAATAAAAACTGCTGGGCTCTGGCAATTTGGCTTCGATTCCCTGCGATAAAAACCCGATCTCCCCCGAAAAGGGTCGCTTCCGGCGATGGGTCATACACCCAGGTATTGCCGCGCCCGATCCCAACCACGGATGCTCCGGTGATTTCTCGGATATCGATCTCGCTAATGCGCGATCCGTCAGCAATTGAGCCTTCTGAGACAGCGGCCTCTCCCAATTCAATTTGAGCGGCACTGTGTTGGTTCAAATCTTTCAGTAAGGCCTCCTTATGCTTCTGATCGGCGGTATCGTTCGCCTCTTTCAAGCTCTCGAGAAACGCGTGTTCAAGGCGGCTATTCACACTCACCATGCGCTGCCAGAAAACTGCGCCGGTCACCGCTAATATTCCACAAAACGCGAAAAGCGCCGCTCCCTTCGGTAGGTATGCAGATGCTGCCGCGAAATAGAGTGCTCCAAAAATTGAAATCACTAGAAACAAGACCAAACCATTCACTGCATTGCGCAGTTTTCCCCTTATAAAACGATCACGACCCACAGATGAAAAGGCCGTGTCCAGTAACATCATCACCACTACATTGATATTTCTCAGGATTGCTATGATAAACGGTAGACACGCGACACCTGAGATAATCCAAATAGCCCAGCTGCCGAGAACCGGTATGTCATTCAAGCCCGGTGTCGTATCGATCCGACCAGCCAGCACAAACGTGAGGACCAGAATGCCATTGAACATCAGAAAATAGAAACTGATTTGTATCAATGGACGTTTCACTAATTTAAAAATCACACGTCGCTCCATTGAGCGCCCGATCGATGCGAGGAAGTCATGATAGATTCTAGCCGCTAAATGAACTCCACTCGGGGTCCTCTTATTTAGCAAATTGAAAAACGGTTCTGAGATCGAAGCCAACAGCGGCGTAATGACAATTGTAATCAAGGACACCCCGACTGCGACACTCATGAGTTCGGGGCGCACTACTTCCAAGGCGATCCCCAAGCTCGCAATAATGAAGGAAAATTCACCGATCTGCGCCTTGTAAAGCGAACCCTTGAAGGCAGAACTGGAACGCTGACCCGCAAGGACCATCCCAAACCAGATCGTGAGGACCTTGCCGAGGACCACCAAGATGCTCAACAGAAGTGAGATCAGAAAAGAATCTATCAAAAGGCGCGGATCTATGCGCATTCCTACCGAGACAAAAAACAAAGCCCCAAAGAGGATACGAAACGGATCTGTCAACCGCACAATATGCTTCACCTGTGGCGTTCCAGCCAAAAGGGAGCCTGCGAGAAACGCACCGAGCGCGAGCGAGAATTGGAAATGCGCCGCAATGAGGCTCTCACCAAGCATCAACCCAACCGCGAACAACACCCAATAATCCGCGCGGCCTACCCCTTCTAAAGCTTTCAACAAGCGCAAGACAATCAAGCGTCCAAAGAAAAAGCTTACCGCAACAAAAACCGCCACTCCGAATGTCGTGACCCCCACCGCGCCTAGCTCAAACTGCCCTTCGATGGCCAAACCTGTGAGCAGAACCAATAAAACGATCGCTAAGATGTCTTCAAAAATCAGTGCCCCCACCGCGAGTTGAGCCCGCGGAAATGCCATTTCATCGCGATCCCTAATCGTCGCAATGGCGACCATCGAAGAGGAAATCGAAAAGACCGCGCCCAGGAAGAGTCCCTCCGTTGCACTCCACCCCAGCAGGGCGGCGGCCTGAGTCCCCAAAAATAACATCGCGATGGTCTGCAGGGCGACCCCGCAGAAGGCGGGCGCAAAAATCCGTCGCAGTTTATGAAGGTCAAACTCCATCCCGATGAAAAACATCAAAAACACCACACCCAGCTCGGAAAGCTCGAGGATTTGCTCGGGATGTTTCAGCAGGCCGCCATCAGGCCCCATCTGAATAACAACCGCTCCGGCTGTCAAAAATCCAATGATTGCCGGGATTTTTATAAAATGCGCTATGATGCCAAACGCAGATGCGACCACAAACACCCAACCCAAATCTGTCACGATGCCTGCGCCGCTGCCTGCTGCCAAAATCAACATGTTTTCAACCCAATACCCTCCTCATATCGACGCAAGGACTCAAAGGTTTATTTGAGAATACGCGACCGGACATCGTTCGCTTACCCCTCGACCCCACCAGGATTTTCTGAAAACCCGCGCTGATTCGAGGGTAATCCAACAAAAATCCTGAAATCCGTTGACACTCTCGCGCAAAAATCACTTCATCCTCGTTTCCATTGACGCGGGCGTAGCTCAGCTGGTAGAGCGCAACCTTGCCAAGGTTGAGGTCGCGAGTTCGAACCTCGTCGCCCGCTCCACTTTATGGAGCCGATGATTTCCGCAAAGCAACTCTTCACGCTTCCTGATTCCCTACACGAGTTTAGGGATTTTTTTGTGCCTGAAGTGGAGCCCTGGAAATGGGTGACACAGATCAAAGGCGCCCTCAAATCGTTTGAGTCTTACAACACCAAGGAAACTGCAGAAGGCGCTCCCCTAAAAATCACTGGCCCCGTCTACATACATCCCAGCGTTCAGCTACCACACTTTGGAACGATTGCAGGGCCATGTTGGATCGGACCCAACTGCGAACTCCGCCCAGGCGTTTTCATACGCGGAAACGTCATCGCAGGTGCCAACTGCCTGCTCGGGAACAGTTGTGAATTTAAAAACGCCTTGCTGATGGATGATGTTCAAGTCGCTCACTTTAACTATGTTGGCGACTCAATCATGGGAAACCACAGCCACCTCGGTGCGGGAGCCGTCCTTTCAAATTTTCGAATCGATGGACAACACATCCCGATTGACCTTGAAGATGATACCAGAATTAGTTCCGAGATGCGGAAACTGGGCTCAATGCTGGGGGAAAATGCGCAGCTCGGCTGCAACGCCGTTGCGCAGCCTGGTTCAATTATCGGCAAAAATGCGGTGGTGCTTACTGGAGTCGTCCACAAGGGATTTTTAGCAAGCGACACTTGGAACTGCGGATAGACGGCCAACAACCTGAGATGCCGCGATGCTTCTAACGTGCCAGAAAAAATCTCCGTGCAACAAATTAATGTATCGAAAATTCTATAGACTTTAAGTCCTAATCGAGCACAGAGCGTCGGCGGCTCAGAATTTCCCTACATCAATCAAGCTCATCGGTAATGGTCACCGAGTATCCTGATACCGATACTCTCTGGTATTCCGGCAAATCTCTATATAACCTGTAGACTCCTGATTGATAGTCACCTTCATACTCAGGGCTCAGACGATAAGCCAGTGACCACTCTCCAGCCGGCAAGGCTTGCGCGTATACCGTAAAACCATAGGGATCAACCTCAATATCGATAAACTCATCTGACAATACAATACCAGATCTGCTGATCAATTTAAGGTCTCTCGAATTCAGCCTCATTCCTGCAGGTAACGGTTCTCTGAATACAACTGAAAACGAATCCCGCTGATTTCGAATTTTCAACTCAACATTCAGGCGATCATCCATTTGCAAAATAACTGGATACTCTTCGACCGATTCAAGTTCCTCGACGACACCTCGCAACAAGGTCTGAACCCGACGAACTCGATTCACTTCTCGATCCACGCTCAAATCCTCTGCATCACTCGCAATTGCCTTTAACTCTGCATAAATCTCTTTCGGTTGAACTTCTCCTTGTACCGAGAAGGTTAGCGAACCCTTGGGTGAGTTCAGGGCCACCGAGGGATCGAAAGTCAAGCGAAGGGCTCCTGAAGGCATATTAACGACTTCAAACTCCTCGGAACTCAGGATTCGATCCGCGACACGCACCTGAACCACAGAATCAAACGCTTTGGCGAAGTTCAATCCAGCTCCCATAATCCCTAAGCGTTCTGGTTGTAATTCTAATTCGAGTAACAACTGCAATAAGAAATCTCGACCGAGTCCATCTGTTGAAATTTCTATCGGATTGGATGAGTGAATATTTCCAGATAGAGAATCTTCAATAATTTTACGCTCTTGAAGGGTGAAAAATGCGGCCGAGGCGTTGGAAAGTCCCAAGACTAATCGACTGGATCTCCTTTGCAAAGGTTCATCGGATAATCGCTGATTTGCCAATTGTATCCAAAATTCGCGATCTTCAATCAATCCATAGCGCTCTGAGATGGCCCCCAAAACCTTCAATGCGTAGGGAGGAAGGGTTCCTCGAATACGCCACATCCTTTGGTATGCAGTGAGTTCGATCTGCGTCGCAGGAGTCTCCGTCACAGCATGCCTGGTCGAAAGCGCGAAAAGTGCCCAGATTCTAGCCGAAGCCTGAAGGCTTGAATCAAGGACAATCTGAGATAGGTAAGTATCCAGCTTATCAGTTGCTGCGAATGTTTCCCCAGATCTTGATTCTACATTGAGCAGAAGAATGTATGCAAAGGCCGACCAGAATAGATTATCTTGAGCATTTTCAAAAAACACGGTTCCCCTACTCTCCGATGTAATTTCACTGATAACAGATAAATTCCCATCGATCTTCGAAAGATCAAATGGCTCCGAATACAATTCGAAAAGAATATCGCGCAAATGAGGGACCAAAAAATTCGACTCAACCGGGTTTAGTCTATTTTTTACGATTTCGATAATCTCCACGGTACTAAACGAAATATAAATTGCGTCCAATTCGGAGAACTCGATTTCTTCATTTTTCCATAGCCCTTCCTGGAGCCTCTCCATCGACATGAGGCGTGCTGCGGAGGACTCATCTGGAAAAATATCCACGAAGGTTTCAGAACTCCATCGTGTGTCCTGTTTGCGAAGCTTTATAGCTCCTTCAAATGAATCCATACCCTTAGGAGCCGGTGGAACCTCGAAATAGGACCGAAACTCAATCTGTTCAAATGGCCGCAAGCTCATACGGTTGAGACTACTCGTATCCTTGCGATTGGTTTTAGAAAATCGCGTTTCAAAAACGCCTACTTGCTGACGATTTTCATTATTTGATACTGAAGAAACAACGACAACCTCGTCTCCACTGCGAGCCCACGGAGGCACACGTAATGATGTGCTGATCGGAGACACGACCTCCAAGGAATCCGACCCATAGGACCATAGTTTTCCATCATCAAAAGCCAATGCTTGAGCTTCATAAAAAGAAGAAATTGGGGGTGAGATCGATACCCTTCGTATTCCTGATACATTGTAATCCAGGAGCATAATTTCATTGGGAATACTATTAACTGCCAGTGGAAAGAGCGTGTCATTTGAGGGGAATTCTCCAGTAATATCCCTTCTAGAAACTATCGTTTCTAACACCGCTGCAGAATCATTTTCCGGGAAGTAATAGGCTAAAGAGTCAAACGACGTATTCCAAGAAAACGCTCGATTATCTGGATTCATGTAGTGAAAAATCCAGTTCAAGCCTTCCTTCATACTCTCATTTCCTTCTGGAGACAGGATGTACCAAATCTGTGAATCATCCTTCAAGGACGCACTGCTTAAGCTCACCTCAAACGGCTGTTCTGGGCCTACTTTACTTTGAGAAATGCGGACTTCAAGGTCTTCAGCAGCCATTGCACTCATGAAGGAACGCCTAGTGGTTCTGAATCGTGCACCTTCCAGTGTTCCAATCCTGATTTCATCAGCCCCGTCCCATACATTTGGAAAGTCACTTTGCGAGAGCGCCACCATCCCTCGGTCGACAGGAAAAACCGCCATTTTTCGACCGCCATCTCCTTCCAACTCAATCCACGCTCGCTTCACAACATCTGGAAATAAAACCATTCCACGCGCTTCCTCATCATGACGAGGATGTAGATCTGGGGACAACCATACAATCTCCTGCAGATTCCAATTTTGAGTCGAGCCACTGTTTGGATCTACACAATAAATGGTTTCCAATATCTGGATCGGTTGCCCTGAAGAATCTACATCCATCCAGATAAGTTCATAAATGCCGGGTTCGTTCAGTTGAATCTGTTGCTGGAATCTCTGTTCAGGCGCTAGTGTTACTTTGCGAGAGAAAATTGGATACTTTTGAAAACCAGATTCTAACAGCCGAAATGCACGATCACTCTCGGACCATGAACGAAAAAAACCGCGGCGTGAACGAGTCTCTCGGTATTCAGAGCCACTCAATTGACGCCCTCGTGAATCGATCCAAGTTTCTTCCCATTCTTTCCGACTGAGAGTGATCTGACCATCAACACCTACGGGTTCATTAAATGGAGATTTTGATTCGAAACCAAATAATACGCTGTCGCCAGGTTCAACAATTTTTGAACTCAGAGACATCCGTCCTACGTAGCTGTGCTGAGACACCACAAATGCCACCCATCCACCCGATATCCATTTTCCTGTGACACTGTCAAAATACGAAACATCAACCCAATACTGATAGCGATCATTTCTTGAACCCAAGGATTCAATCACCGGCACCAAGCTCGTAAATCTGCCCAGTTCATCCGCTGTAGCCTCTTCCGAAAAGGCCTCACTCCATGTATCCGAAAACGTGTGCATTCCAAGCATGAGCACTGTCGGACCAATATCTTTAATACCCGATTCCCCACTTTCTTCGGTACTGAGAGGCGCTCGATACGCTTTCAAACGGCACAAGCCGCTCCGCGTCTGATCGGCCACCGGATCGAGCAAGACTCCTGATATATCTACAGTAGATCCGGGAGTGAAGCTCCATCCCCTGTCGGAAACCGCGCTAGAGTTATTTAGGGTCAACTCAATTTCTAATCGACTCAATTCTCTGGGTGCTAGCTGTGTTATCGGCATTTTGAATACCGTTTCCTCTCTCCTTGTTGAAAACACTTCCCAATTTATGAGACCGGGAACCGCATTTCTGGGAACTGAGCACTCAATGACGCCCCTTGGGTCGGCGTCCAGAGTCAGGGCCTCTGATAATAATTGGGTGCCCTCGGCATCAGTCACCCGGAATACAAACTCCTCACCAGTGGAATCAGAGAGGTCCATCACTGCCTCGTATGCAATCTCGAATACGTCGCCATATTCGACAAAATTCTTGTCTGCAAATGCCCAGAAGAAGATCTCGGAGACGCTGTTATTCGCCTCCACTTCTGAATACGAAAAAGCAATGCTTTCATCACTAAACGATAGCACCCAGAAACGCGAATCTGACGAACCATGCTCCAATCTTACGCTAGCAGAGTCCGATTCTAATTCGGCATTTTGCTGCCTCCACGCACCAGAAGATTCGTTCCAAATCCAACGTCGAATGAAATAACCCTCGTCCACACTGGTTCCGAACTCCGCATTGATGAGGGTAATCGTCTGATGAGAGTTCGATACCGAATTGATCTGAGCAATATCGGTGACCCACAGTATTTCTTGGGCAGTCTCGCTGCCGTCAGTTTCAAATTCAACCAGATAAGCTCCCAACTCCAAAGCCAAGGGCAATTGAATCGTCTTCGTCTCATAGATATACGGATTTTCGAGATCATCTCGATTAACCGGGATTTCCAAAATCTCTGCTTCGGGGCTGACTATCACAGCATCAGTGATTTGCGCATTGCTCTCGAGCCCTTCAAAACTAAACCCAATTTCGGGCTCGATCTCAAAGATCCGAAGAAATCCCTCAGTCTTGTTTTTCCAGACTAGGTCCAGGTCGACGTCTGCTCCCGGGAGGTAAACCTGCGAGATCTCGATCACGATTTCTGGGCGCTCTAGCTCGGAGAGTCTTTCGGAGATTTCTTGTTGTTGCGCGCGAGTCAGCGAGAGTGAGTCTGTAAGAGAGCGAAACACCAAAGCCGCGGTCGGGAGGTCGGGGTTTGTGATAAATTGCCCCTCCCCATCGATTGAGGCATTACCGATTTCTTGGAGCCAAAGCCCATAATGGAAACGAGCGGAGTCATACCAGGGCATTTCCTCCGCATCAATTAGGGCCAGCTCATAGGTCTCGCGAATGCGCAATTTTTCAGTCACCGACGTCGCTTGGTCGAATTGATCAAAGAGTGCCAAAATATAGAGACCAGTCGCATTGTCTTCAACCAGTTGAAGGATATCTCGGAGATAGGTGACCCAAGGCTGAGACATCGCTGCGATCTGCTCCCGATCACTGGCCTTGGCGAGAAATTGCGAGTCCTCAAAGGTTCGGGTGAAAATCTCCACATAAGCCTTGGCGGCCCAATCGCTCCTCGGTTTGCCTGCCAGCCAAGATAAACACTCGGCGTACGATCCCCACGCTGATGGATAATCAGCGAGCCCTTTGACAATTACCCAGGAGTCTCCCAGAGCGTGGAAGGCTGAAATCAGCAGTGCGTCATCACTTTTTCGATAAAACTCGGTCTGATACTGCTCCAACAAATTCTTGAGCACTGAACGGGCATATACCAAATCAGGATCGAGCGCTGCGTAGCTTCCAGCCATCAAAATCAACCGATCAACCGCTGCCTTGATTTCGAACTCCAAGACATTTTGATTTCCGAATCCTTCAATCGGTGAGCTTTCGGGAGTTTGGGGAACCAGGGACTGATTCATTAGGTCACTCAGGCCGACGCTTTCTGGCTCTTGGGCCGGTAGTAGGATCCAAAAAAACCGAGCGATCACTAAAACCGTGATGGCCGCGTTTATTGCTCGTTGTCGGATCATACACACTGAGAAGCCATTCTTTACCAAAAGGTCAAAGCGGAAAAAATACCACTCAAACGATCAGATTGCCCCTTGCTTATGTGCCACCTGCTCCTTTCCTAAAAAAATGCAGCGTCCCGTTGTCGAACTCGTCGGAAATACCCTAGCTGTGATCTTTGAAGATGGCCTAGAAGCTTTTCTCGAAGGTCCGGATCTTCGAAATGCATCTCCAAGCGCCGAAAGACGCGGAGAAGCCGACCTGTTCGGCAATGTTGAAGGTGGAGAACAGGGCAAAGACTACTCACAAGTGAAAATCATAAATTGGCAATGGGTCGGCGGGTATGCAGTTCGCATCTATTTTAGCGACGGTCATTCTACTGGTATTTATAGCTACTCTATCTTGCGCCAACTAGCTGAACAGGGGCCGGATTCTCACTGAGACCCGTGCTCGAACTTTACGGATTAAATGAACGAATAGGGCTCCCATGAAGTCTCACACCACTCGGTTGACATTTTATTTTAAACCCATCCTTTGCTCAACTGAGATCTCCTACGATTCCGAATGCATTTTAAATTCCTCTCAATAGCCGGCCTCCTGGCCATCCTCGTCTCATTCTCCACGATAGGCCTTGCTGACGAACCCACCGTAAATTCAAAGACATCGAAACCGTTTCATGCCGGAGAAAGACTTATCTACTCTCTAAAATGGGGTCCATTCTCAGTCGGTGAAGCAGTCCTCGAAGTCTTGAACGAGAATACCCTTTTCGAGGAGCCAGCGTATCACATCCGTTTTTCCGTCAGAACGAATAAATTTGCTGATAACTTCTACAAAGTCCGCACGCAGATTGAGACCTTCCCATCCACTGATATGGAACGTAGCCTCCATTACCGCGCCGATCAGTCCGAGGGCAAGCGTGAGAAATCGTTTTCCGTGATGATGGATTGGGATCAGCAACTGATCACCCGGGTTGAAAATGGGAAAACCCTCGAATCCCTAAAACCCGCCGAGCCTATGCATGATCCTCTTTCGGTTTTATTCTATTTCCGAACCATCGAGTTGTTTGAGGGAGCAATTCTACCCCTACCAGCAACCGACGGTAAAAAGATGATCCACGTAGACGCCGAAGTCTCTGAGCTTGAATCGATTAGAGTTCCGGCTGGAAGGTTCGAAACCTTTCGGGTCCAACCAAAAATGAAGGACCTCGGAGGCGTTTTTCGGAAAAGCAAAGATGCTGCGCTCAATATCTGGTTCTCAGCCGATGAGCGGCGCATTCCGGTGCGGCTCAAAAGCAAGGTCAGAGTCGGGAGTTTTATGGCTAATTTAAAACGGATCGAGCAATTCACTCCCGAAGGCATTGGAGCGAAAGAGATTGCTGACAAACGGGAGGAAATCGAAAAAGTGTTTAGCGAGGCCCTCAGTCAAGCTCAGGAAGACCCCAGCTGACTTCCGCTACTTGCTATCCAGGCATCCCCGAATCCTCAAGATGCCTGCCCTTGGAGACGATCTTCAATCGCGTTTTGCTGGCGCGCGATGTCGTGCAAAGTCACAATTCCAATTAGCCGCTTTGGATCAGTCTTTGAAACGACGGGGACCTGCATTTTATCCGCAGTGACCAGAGTGTTGGCAACATCTCGAATCGAATCTCTCGGGTCCACGGAGATCACCCTTTGTCCCTCAACCAGCGTGCTCACCTTTTGTTGAGGGTTATCACGCTCGGCATCGAGCAGCTCATGATGGGTGATCATCGCGTGTAACTCTCTTCGACTTTCAACCTCATTGAAAATCATTACCGGATAAGCATGATGCTTTCGCCCCTTCAAACTTTTAAGTGCAGCTCTCACACTCGCGTCTGAAGCGATGCGAATAGTTTCATACGTAGTGATCGTACCGACCGGTAAATTCTTCCAATCCTTATCGCCGCGATAAGTCGGAAGCTTTTTCAAGCTGACCTTATCCTGGATCAAAAGGGCGTCGTAAATTGA
>JBCCBL010000052.1:0-12061 GCA_039034055.1 Verrucomicrobiota bacterium
CCGAAGTTCTAGAGTCAGACCCAGCTATCGTAGGTAAAATTCTTAAGACCGTTAACTCTTCATTTTTCGGGTTTGGGACCCGTGTATCCAATTGCGAGCAAGCCGTCGCCTCCTTGGGCATTGAAACGGTGAGAGCACTCATCTTGCAAGAGGAGGTGTTTTCTACAATATCTGGATCTTTAGCTCAAATGTTCGATCTTGAAAAATGGCGGCTCCGTTCCCTCAAGGTAGCCAGGCTATCAAAGATGATTATGAAGGATCACTCCGACAACGAATCCCTCGCGGAAGATGCCTTTATAGCAGGGATGCTCCTCAATATCGGTGAAACACTCCTCCTAACCTACAACCCCTACAAATACATAATCCTCAACAACGAATACAGCAGAGACTTTGAGAAAAAGCTACGTGGAGAAGAGGAACTCTTTGGAGAAAACCATGCATCTGTCGGAGCATATCTGATACAACTATGGGGGCTTTCCTACGAAATAGGTCAAGCCGTCGCATCTCATCACTCCACCGAGGACTTAGACTACAGTTCTCTGAGCATTCGCGAAGCGAGTTCACTCGCTGACCGTCTCGTCACAATCAGCGAAGAAAGCGACTCCGAGATCGGTATGTTCCAAATCAAAGACCTAAACGAAGTCTCAAAGATTCCTGAAGAAAAACTAGTAGCCTATAGTAAATCCTAATCTAGAAAACCCATGCGAAGTGTAATCCTCCTATCTACGCTGATTTTCAGCCAAATTTTCTGTCATGGAAATAAATATACTATTTCCATAGTGCCACAAACGAGTGCCGACAAAATCGAAAACAAATGGTCTCCAATTCTAAAGCATATTGAGGCAAACTCTAACCTTGAATTCAGCATCGTTCATCACGTATCTATCGAAAAATTTGAGGAATCGGTGGCGGCAGGTATTCCAGACTTCGCCTACATGAATCCATTCCATGCATTCAGAGCCAAGCAACTTCAAGGATATGAACCGATTATCCGTGATAAGACCAAAATGCTGTTTGGCCAATTATGGGTGAATTCAAGCTCTAAATTCCAGACCGTGAAGGACCTCGACGGCACCAAAATGGTGTTCCCCGCACCCAATGCATTTGGAGCATCCCTCTACATGCGAGCCCTTCTTCGAGAAAAAGAAGAAATCACGTTCTCTCCAAAATATGTAAAGACTCACAGTAACGTATATCGGCATGTCGCAATGGGAAGGAGCGCTGCCGGAGGTGGAGTCGCCCGGACATACAACGCAGAACCCGAGAACCTTAGAGAAAACCTCCGCCTCATTTATCAAACTCCTGGAGTCCGGCCTCACCCCATCTGCACCCATCCACGCGTACCCAAGGAAGATCGGGAAACCTTCATTTCGGCGGTGATTTCATTGCTAAACTCTGGGGAAGATGGAGCAAAAAAGCTTAAAAACATCGCGATTCCTGAACCAGTCAGGAGCCAATATGAAACAGACTATCTTCAACTCGGCGATCTCAACCTATCCAAATATGTGGAAGGCGCGATGAGGTAGAATTTTACTGATGCCACATAATTCATTCCTCCGTTACCTTTCATGGAGACGTCTGCGCGTGCAGGTAATTGCCATTTGCATTACCACGCTCACCATCGCTCTAGGCGGATTCACCGCACTTTCGATTAATCAACAAAAGGAGACTCTTTCCGAAGAGTATCTCAATGAAGCGCGGGTCTTGACGGAAAATCTATCACGATCTGTCGTGGAATGGATTCTAAATGAGGACTATGATAAACTTTCTGAGACCGCTCAAAGAACGGCAAAATACTCAAGAGTCCGCGAAATTTCTCTATTCGACCTAGAGGGATACCCTATCACTTTCATTCAGAAGAACGACATTGGGGAAATCTCCGAAATTTTTTCCTTGGATAGAATCAACATACCCGAAGGGAAATTTAAACAAAACGTTGACGAGCATAATATCACGACCTGGGTGGCTATCGAATCTGATAGTGAAATTGGTTGGATCAGATTGGAGTCTTCTCTAGGCGAGCTGAATGCAATGATCACGAGTCTTTGGAGACAAGGAGTGTCCTTCCTTATGTTCTTCCTACTCCTTTCGGTAGCGATCTTCTGGCGTTTCTTTGATGGCCCATTGAAATCAATCGAAGACATCACCGAATTCGCATCGAATATGACCGGTGAGCATGTTTCATCCCTTAAAATAAAACATCAAACCCATGAAACCCAAAAGCTAGCGGAGACCCTAAATGCGACCTCAATCAAACTGCATAAGAACCTCAAAGACCTCGAATCAGCAAAGGATGACCTCTCGGTAAAAGTTCACGAGAAGACCCAACACCTCGCTGAAACGATTGTCGAACTTCAGCACGAGGCTGAGGAAAGGAAAAAAGCCGAAGCTCAACTGGTTCATGCACAAAAAATGGAGTCAGTCGGCCAAATGGCTGCGGGAATTGCGCATGAAATAAATACTCCAATACAATTCATCTCTTCAAATTTGCAGTTCATCCAGGATTCCAAAGAAGATTTGTTCTCCATCATCGACTCAATGAAAGCCTCGAACGGAAATTCGGATACGGGCCCGATCATCGAAGAACGCATGCGTGAACTTTCAGGATTACTTGAAGAACATGATTTCGAATTTATTGAAGAGGAACTCCCAAGAGCTATTGATCAGTCTATCGAAGGTACGCGACGAGTTTCAGAAATTGTCCAGGCGATGAAGACCTTCTCTCATCCCTCCACTGAGAGCCTGGCTTCCGCGAGTATAAACAAGATTGTTGAGGATACCGTTACGCTTTCAAAAAACGAATGGAAATACGTTTCTGAATTAGAAATGGAACTCGCACCCGATTTACCAAATGCAACATGCAGCATCAGCGAGGTTAGCCAAGTGCTGCTCAATTTGATTGTAAATGCCGCCCATGCGATTGAAGAATGCAAAAAGGATAAAGACTCCCTCGAAGGTCGAATCAAAATAAAGACTTGGTCGAACGAAAATGAGCATGTCTACATTTCTGTCGAAGACAATGGAGCTGGCATTCCAGAAGATGCTCAAAGAAAAATATTCGACCCATTTTTCACAACCAAAGAAGTCGGGAAAGGGACCGGACAAGGGCTTTCGATTTGCTACGATGCCATCGTCAATCGGCATAAAGGAGACATCACATTTACGACTGAGCGGGGAAATGGAACCACGTTCCGTATCATGATTCCCTGCACACAACCAGAATCTGAGCCATCAACACCCGCTTAGATATTCATTCCTCAAATACCTTGAACTTCATCTTCGCAAGGTTTCGCTGAATACCCAGATTTTTTACCTTCTCGCAGATTGCTTCATTCACTTTAAATCCTTCAGGAATTAGAAGCATCCCGGAATTATTTTTAAGATCCTCGGCCATCACCATCCCCGGGCGCAAGAACTGAAGGGCAATTTCAACCGCCTGCTTCTTGGTCTCTTTCGGTTTTACGGCTGTAAATGCCGATAGAATTCTCGCATGATACAGATGCTCGCGTTGATACATATGCTCAAGCGCCACGGTATGATCCATCCCACGCAGTAAGAATAAGTCATAGTCATACGCTGCCTGAATGATCGCAGCCACAAATTGTGGGCCCTGTTCAGACTCGATGGCTTCCGGAGCAATTCTCGATTCCAAAAGCGCAATGATGTCGGCAATACGATCCAGACGCGGAATGTTTTTGATCAGTTTCTGAGCGACGCGGTAACGAGACTTAAGCATCTCATTTTCAGCATCTGTCAGAATATCACCCTGATACTGCTTATCCAAAATATCCTCGGGTATGGTCAAACATCCGATTTGGGCGAGCATCGTACCAATTTTTAACTGCCAAATATTGCCAACCCCCAAATAATTACCCAAGTCCGAGACCACACTTTTTAGCCGAACGGACTGTGCGAAGGCCAAAGGATTTGTCATCGAAAGCACGTCAAACATCATCTGAATACTGCCCGTCAGGGTTCGATTCAGAAGGTCGTGCTCCAGTTTTAAAAGGCGATTGTGCTCAATTCCAGCATTAATCGCAGCCTCAAGCTGATCCCCCTCGCAGGGCTTATTAAGAAAGCGGAACACTTCCCCCTCGTTGACCGCCTGCACCGCCGTTTCTTGATCTGCATTCCCGGTAAGCATGATGCGCGACGCAAAGGGCAAGACTCCCTTCGCCTTACTCAAAAACCGCGCCCCATCCATTTCAGGCATCCGCATATCCGATACGACGACCACGATGCTCTTATCGGATCCGAGTATCTTCAAACCCTCCTCTGCACTCGTCGTGGTGACTAACTCAAACTTTTTGCGCAACTGACGGCGAAAACTCGACAAAACATTCTCTTCATCGTCGACACAAAGAATTTTACTTTTTTCACCCATGAGTGCCTATCATCAATTCGATCAAATGCCATTCGCGGCTAATTGAACAAAAGTCGTCACCGGCATTCACTACCTTAGTCGATCTGCAGCGATTCAATGAGTTTGCCCAAGGAATCTGCGAATTGATGTATGTCGCGGCGGCCTCGGTTGGACTCGCCCGAACGACCCGGATGTCTACTTATATACGCCCAATGACTCGACCTGCAGCGTGAACGGCCCTGGTGTCTTGTCGCCGAGCAAAAGCCCCAACATCCGAACCTCACTCTTATCAAAGGAATACCCCCTCAGCTCGCGTCCTCGCCAACCCTGGGTCTGACCGGCGAAGGGTAAATAAAATTCCTGCCACTGACCCGCCTCGGTCTTGAATTCGGTGCTGAAAGAAACAGGCCAGCGACCCCACAAACGAGCAGTGCTTTCAGTGCGCAATTGATAAGTCCGGCCGTCCCCTTTTACCTTGAGGTAAATCCCAGAATACTCGCTGAGATCGAGATTTACCGACTGTCGCAACGAGGCGAAACCCCCGTTGTTTTCGAGAGACAAGGTCCCCGTAAATTCCATGCCTCCCGCAACGATCCGTGCCCCGCCCGAAGACCTGCCTCCCATCACCCCATCATTCACCGCCATCCAAGCCCGGCTGGCATTCTCTCCAGTAAAATCAAACAACAAGCCAAGCTCTCGTTCCGGTTCCGAGTCCGCAGTCAATTTGCTCACCAAGATCATTAGAATAAATAAAACGAGGCTCATGGTGCCCCTTGTTTTAATAAAATTCACCAAACCAGAAATATCCACAAATACCCTCAATTCAAACGACCCAACTGAATTCTTGATCAGTCATTGGACTCCGAACCCTCACTCGGCATGCGAAATCGAGCGAAGGTATTTGCAATAAAAGATAGCGGAAACTCCTTAGGAATCTTGCGCAAAAGAACTCAAAGAATCCCCTGAAACATGTCTCTACTTCGAGTCTTCTCCATATTTCTGATTTCAATGCAAGACCAGACGATCAACGCCGAAAACACCCTCAATCACGTCAACGCTCTGCGCTGGGAACACCGCTTGATCATCGTCCACCTCGATCAAAACGAGGAGCCCTACCTGACGCAATTTGAAGCCGCGCGAGACTCAATCGAAGAGCGTCACATCATCTGGTTCGTCCTGACTCCACAACACATATTTTCCAACTGGCCGGGTCCTATCCATTCGGAATTCCGCGAAAGCCTAGTCTCCAGGTACTCCGGGAAACCGCCTACAGTTCTCCTCGTCGGCAAAGACACTGGAATCAAAAACAAATCAAAAACACTCGATCTAGAAAACCTATTTCGCCAGATCGACAGCATGCCCATGAGGATACAGGAGATGGGCCGCTAGAACACGTCAGGCTAGACTAGTGGGGATTCGACACAAAACATAACCCCGAAATCAACGATTCCAGTACTCCACCCCACCCACCCTATCCGTCGACTCATTGCGACCGTCTCGCTACCGCTCAAATCTAGCTCAAACAAGGGACGGGGATAAATCTTATTGACAATACCTAGGGCGCTTTCGCTCTGAGGGAATGCTGAGAGTCTGGCTATTCTAAATACTTCAGGCGCGGGATCCTAACTTGCCTTGAGCTGAGGAATTGTGAATATTTGCCGATTCGATGAGACTCCCTTGGTTCAACGACAATGCTTTCCCCCTGTATCTGGCGCCGATGGCGGGCTTTACGGATACGGTGTTTCGTCAGCTATGCCGACAAGAAGGTGCCGATGTCGTGATCTCCGAATTTGTCCTCGCGGACTCCCTGATCTACGGAAACGAGGCCGTTTGGGAAACCGTAGACTTCTCGGAGAACCAACGACCCATGGGCATACAGATTTTTGGGTCATCCCCCGAGATTATGGCTGAAGCCGCTCGACGTCTTGTTGATCGCCACCGACCGGATTTCATCGACCTCAATTTCGGATGTCCCTCGGATAAGGTGACCTGTCGCGACGCCGGTTCTTCACTCTTGCGCAATCCGAAGAAACTCGAATCTGTCGCTCGCGGGGTCGTGCAGGCCCTTCCTGATCTTCCAGTGACTGGAAAGATCCGTCTAGGTTGGGATCACGAATCCATCGTGGCTCTCGATGTAAGTAGGCGCTTGGAAGACTCAGGAATTCAGGCAGTTGCCATCCATGGGCGAACTAAAGAGCAAGGCTACACCGGAAATGCCGAATGGGATCCCATCTTTGAAGTTGCCGAACATCTGACCATTCCCGTGATTTGCAATGGCGACATCAGCTCGGCGAGAGACATCGCATATATCCGCGAAAATTCAAAAGTCCGTGGAGCCATGATCGGCCGCGCGGCCCTTGGGTATCCTTGGCTGTTTCGTGAAATAAAGCACGTGCTTACCCATGGGTCTCAACCGCCTGCCCTGACGCTAGCAGATCGTTGGAATACCATCCTGAACTTCGCCGAAATGATGTCAGCTCGGCCAGCGCGTCAAAAATTTGCGGGTTCCCTCCGCTGGATGCGACCCAAGCTCGCCAAGTTAACCAAAGATATGACTGCCTGTAAAAAGGCGCGCGGAGGATTGGCGCAGGTCATCACCATGGACGACCTAAAACAACTCGCAGTCGACCATACCACGCGATACACCGAAGCTGATGCGGCAATCAATCTCCAAGCCGAACTCGAAGCGGTTTAACCCATGGCTACCTACTCCCGAAAAAAAGAAGCCCGCGCAAACAAGCACTTTGGGTTCACTACCCAGATTCCACGCATATCTGAAACAGACATGCTGGATACGATCGAAGCTGCTGTCGAAGCTGGTGAAGAGCCGCTCATCTTGATGCTCGATAGAGTCCAGGATCCGCACAACTTGGGCGCCATTCTGCGCTCTGCAGATGCTGCAGGTGTGCATTTCGTCATTGCTCCGGTGAAAGATGCACCGGCGATCACTGAAACGGTGAGGCGCATCGCATGCGGTGGCGCGGAACGCCTTCCCTACGTTCAGGTGCGCAATATGAATAGCGTGATTCGCAAACTCAAAGATATGCATATCCATATCATTGCGACGTCGGACCACAAGGGGTCGGTGGATCTTTGGGAAGCTCAGATGACTGGCTCAGTCGCCATCATTATGGGAGCTGAGGCTACCGGAGTCCGCCGAATGAGCGCGGAGCTTTCGGATGAACTGATTCGCATTCCAATGGCCGGGTCCGTCGAGTGTCTGAATGTGTCGGTCGCCACTGGAGTGTGCCTTTTCGAAGCGCTAAGGCAACGCAGTGAATAAGACCGTTCTCCCTCTCATTAAACTAAAACCCGATCGTCAAAAAAACAGGGCCTCGGATGAGTCTATCTTTGTATCAATCATTCAATTTCGCGAATGAGAAACGCGACGCTTGAGAAAAAAAGTGATTGAGCGACTCTACGATATCAACGTCATAGCTCAGCTGAGACAGCGAGTTCAAATTTTTACGCTCCGTCCCCAGCGCCTTCAAGACTCCTTTAACATTCTCCGATTCGACCTTCTCAGAAGAAGGCGTTGTGCGGTCTTCGAAAAATTCCAAGACTGAGGGCAATCCCCTGAGACGCTGAGTCCGAATTGCTTCTTCGAACTCGCCGAGACTATAGGGCGCCCCTGTTGTAATAGCGATTATGGATACTAGAGCACGATATCCTAGGGACTGACCTTGATCGCCCACCAAGCCCGGTAGATCTTTTGGATCGAGGGAGGTTTTGGCTAAGCGGTAGGAATTGACGAAACGCAAGGCGCGCCGCGGAGAACCGCCCGTAAAAGGCGCCATCTGAGCCAAGAGCTTTGTCTCGTGGGTTGTGAGTACCATACTCGCGACTTCATACGTCCGATCTCTACGACCTGAAGGTTCCGAACCCTCCGCAGACCCTCGACCCTCGGATTCAGCGAGCGAACCTTCTTCCGGGTCTCTCACTTGAGCCTCCTCTAGATTTTCACCAGTCGTTGCATTGATATCCTCAGCCGTGTCGCGTCCTCCTTCGGCTCCCGTTTTCGTCTCATTGGCTTTACCCCTTTCCTCAGAATTTTGGGAAGTGCCGCCTTCCGCTCCAATTTCATCGCTAAGGGATTGTGTCAATTCGGGATCAGGGATTATTGAGCCTCCCAAGTTCTGTGCAACAAGGTATTCTACGTAATTGCTCGATTCCCGAGCCTCCATCGGTTTTACCCAGTAAGGAATTTGGAATATTTTTTCTATAAAATCGAGAGGAGTCGCGCGAGAATACCTTTTCCTCTCTTTCGTATCTGATTTTTCTTTACAGTTATCAGAAATCCCAGACTGCTCTTCTAATAAATCTGGAAATTCGCGTTTCAATGATCGAGACACCCACCTCGCATCGACTGCTACGACGACTACAAATAGCGGAAAGCAAAGAAGCAGATGTATCGCTTGTAATACGTCCACGACTTTTTCAGGAGGGCATCGATCCAAATCATCAATGTATAAAATAATTCGATTAAAGACCTTTAATTCTGCATCGGGTGGCGAATCCGTAGCGTCCAAATTGTTTTCGATGAGGGTTTGTATTTCCTTATTTTCTCCAGCTCTTTTCTTTAAATCATCGACCACTTGCTCGTAGCGGCTCTTTTTCGTTTCACCGTCACTGGACGTATTTTCGGACTCAGAAGACACATTATCTGCCATTATTTCCGCCAGTTTAGAAAAGTCGCGCCGAATCGTTGCGATAATACCCAAGTGCTTGGCGTACTCCTGATTCGTGACCTTTGCTCGGATAAATTTATTCAAGCGAGCTTTTGGTGTTTCCGCCTCGAGTTGTTTCAACAACTCAGAGATTTCCTTCGACAAAGAATCGACACGCGCGAGGGCTCGTTCCTTTCCTTTTCGTGCCGCTTCCACCGCCTGTCTCTTGGAATCCAGATCTCCTCGCCTCGCGGCTTTCTTTTCCTCAAAGCTCTGGTCCAGACCCTCTTTAAAACGATGAATAATACCCTTAGAGCGGAGAGCATGGGCTGTGAGCCAACTTAAGATTCCGGAGCCCGCAACTAAATAGTAGGACAGGCTATCGGTGAGATTTTTAATATAAGCCTCAATGCCTGAAAGAAACTCCGAATCTGGATTATTCATCAATAATCCTCCGACAGGAATCCCCACCATTACCAAGAGGATAAAAGCGAAGGTCCTTGAATTTCCAATTCTGCGCGCAATACTGGAACCCATTGTCATGGTTTCTTGAGACACTTCCAAAAGCTGTTTCGCCTGGTCGACAGCTTTTCCATTGCCAACTTCTTTGGGAAGGTATCCTCCTTTCACCGCCTGTTTGACCGCATTGCTCAAGAGACTATCTTCACTACCGCTGATACTTTTTACGGCTTCTTCAAAAATCTCGCGCTCGCTTAGCTTCAGATTTTTGATCTTCTCTTCGTAGTCTGCGGCAGCTTCTTCAAGCGCTTTCTTTTGCAGGGTCTCTTGTTCTTTCAAGACGATGGCCTCTTCAATTTCTTCAACGGTCAATTCTCTGACTGATTCCAGTTTCTTGTATAGACCTTCTTCGAGTCTATTTGCCTTTTCTTCTTCATTTTCATGCAACCACTCGTCTAACTTACGAAAGATATGTTCTACCAAGCTTGCCCACAGATTGCACTCCATGTAGTGCCAGGCGTTGAAGTGGATTTGCACAACTTTTTTGTGAAATACACCTTCAAAATGGGGATTTTTTTGATGATCGGTAAGCTCCTCCTTGATGTGTCTGCACATCAAATTCATGAAAAAGGATTTTCCAGTTCCCCAATGACCAAATACCCCAAATGCGAGGGGTGGACTGATTCCCGTGGAGGCGGCGATGCGAGCGAATGCTTTTGCTTCGCGATCCACTTCTAATTGATCCTGGATATCGTCAGCATAAGGATCATCGGCACGGTAAGTAGAAACCCTTTCCTCGAGAATCGGAATTTTATGTAACGCTGCATTCCAAGCATGGGCCAGGTCGCCAGCCAAAGATCCAAGTTTCTCAGCTAACGCGCTCTTTGTCGTCTCCGCGCTAAACTGATATTCAGCACAAGGGTTTTCTAAAGTCTCTGAGGCTTTGTTAGAAACGGCGGCGATCAAACCATTAATTTCCAATCGATCCGGCGACCCAAAATACAATCGCGAATATTCCTGCCCAATGAGCATTATGCGAGCACAATTGCGACTCATGCGAGGCATCTTAAACTTACTACCAGTCGTATTGGTCGAGGCAACATTCTCATTCTGGTAATAGGGAATATCTGAATTCCGTATGTTAAGAAAGGACTGAGCGAACGGTTCAAGTATTGCTGAGTCTGAATTTATTCTGCTTTTATCTTTAGCAAAGTCCAGGATAGATAGCATCAGCCCGCGAGTTGTCAGCTCGCCTCCGAATTCATCGAATCCGTTCTCCGGATTTCGAGCAGTTTGTATTATCCCGAGGACGGTCGATTCTAGTCGGGTGCTTATGTCGTTGGAACCGCGAAACAAGAATTGGAGCAAGGCTCGATTGAGGATGTCATGGTTCGGTGTCTGCGTTTTACTTTCAAACTCACTTTCATCCAAAAGATACGCCGCCATCACATAGCGGAGTGAAAGTCGTCTCTCTTTCAAAACCAACAAGCTGTAATTCTCGGCATTTTTCAGAATGGGCGAAACCGACTTTGAATAATACTTTTGGTCCGACCCCGTTGGAACCGGGACTTGCCCTCCCGCCCGGTTCTTCCGCTCGATGACATCCCTCGAGCGATTTTCTGAGGGAAATTTCGGTAGGGAATTGCCTAAGGTTCTGAGGTCCTTGAGTTGCTCTGCGTTGGACTCTTCTGTTTCCATGAAAGCAAAAGATCCACTATGTATCAGCGCCCAAAATAGAGTGACAAACGTAACCGGAGTATCATGACCCTCAAGGTGACCGCACCATGCCGCCGTTTTTAATATATCTTCCAACTCCGCAGAGTATTTCCAGTCTCCAGAAAAAGACGGGAGTTCCTGCAGCTCCCCTAACTCAATCTCACCTTCATTTTTCATATATTCAGTATTTACGATTCCACCAAACTACCCTGGCAACCACCTGCAACTAGCAGGCCATATCAGTGCATAATTCAAGGAATACTCAATACATTTCATTTTCTGTTATAGACGTGTCGTCTTTAGGGTCCCACTTTTATGTTCACGAAGCTCGCTGAACGTTATTACTACGACCCACGCCGAATAGATACTCGCAGTCCCAAAAGGACCCGGCTTTAAAATTTCCAACTGGCAGGGCTTCTTGGATGTAGCTGCCTTCTGGAGTGAATACCAGGATATGATGGAATTCACCTTCGGTGGTGCGGATCCTGAGAATCAGTTCCTGGGTTTCCAATCGGTTAACATTGACGATACGCGGATTCGAGGTTTTGAAGCCAGTATTATTGGAAAAGGTAAACTATTCGGTGTTCCTACCGAAGTATTGACGGGTTACACCTATATCGATCCACAATATCAGACCTTTTCGGAGCGTCAGCAGGCCTTGTCATCCAGTGATGAAAACATCCTCAAATATCGATTCGAGCATACCTTTAAGCTGGATATTCAGAGTCAGTTTTTTGGTGTCTTTGATGTGGGGGTTGCCATCCAGTATAACAGTTTCATGAAGGCGGTGGATCGCTTCTTCGAGGAAGTACAAATCAGTCCAATTATTCCGCCAGTGGACTTGTTTGGCCTACGG